>JAQWBY010000122.1 GCA_028706165.1 Lentisphaeria bacterium
CGCGCAGGTACTGCTGTGCCGCTCGGATCAGCCGTTGGCGTTTGCGGTTGTTGACGGCGTCGGCCGGGCGTGAAAAGGGGCGTTTGTGGCGCGTTTTGACTTCGACGAAACAGAGATTGCAGCCGTCTCGAGCGACGATGTCGATTTCGCCGCTGGTGACGCGGTAGTTGCGGCAGATGATATCCAAGCCGAGCTCCTGCAGGGCACGGCAAGCCATGTTTTCGCCACGGACGCCGAAGCGAAGGTGTTTGGCGCGGCGTTTGCCGAAGCGACCGATGTTTTTCGGCAGCAGCGCCGTCAGGGCGTTTTGGAGAGAGTGCCGGATGCGTGCATGCGTCATGCTGACCTCAGCTGCGGCCCATGAGTCGGAGTAGGCCTTCGAGGATGGTCGTGGGGTGTGGCGGGCAGCCGGGAATGTACAGGTCCGGTTTGAAGATAGCCTCCAAGCCGCCGTGGGTTTCGGGGCTGTCGGTAAAGACGCCGCCGGAGATGGCGCAGGCGCCGCAGGCGATGACCCAGGCCGGGCGGGGCATGGCATCGTGGGTCTTCCGCAGGGCCAGCAGCATATTGCGCGTGACGGGGCCGGTGACCAGAATGCAGTCGGCGTGTCGCGGCGAGGCCACGACCTGGATGCCGAAGCGGCCCATGTCCCAGGCAAGGGTGCCCAGTACGTTGAAATCCAGTTCACAGGCCGCACAGCCGCCAGCGGATACCTGGCGGATTTTCAGCGACTGGCCGCAGAAATCGCGGCATTGGACGTTGCCGGCAGTGGGCGGCGCCCAGGCCGCAGCGCTGGCGCCCGCCACGAGCTGCTCACGCGTGAAGGCGGCCAGGCGGTACTCCGGGCCGAAAGCAATGGCTTGACGCGGACACACAGCGGCGCATTTGCCGCAGAAGAGACAGCGGCCGGTGTCGATCTGCGGGCCATTGGCGCTGACCTTGACGGCCTTGGTGGGGCAAATGTCCTCGCAGGCCGAGCAGTCTTTGGGGCAGGGGCCGGCCTGGAGTTGCGGTCGTCCCTGAAAATGGTCTGGCAGCGTGGGCGCCACGGCGGGAAAACGGCCGGTGCGATGACCTTGGAACAGCCTTGCCTTGAGTGCCTTGTACATGACGGTGGCTCCTCCTTACAGATCATGCCCGCAGTAGGACAGATTGAAACTCTTGTTGCATATCGGGAAATGCGATATCTGTTCGCCCCGCAAGGCCAGTGCCAGGCCGTACCAATTGTGGAAGGACGGATCGACGATCTTGTAGTGGCGGAAACGGCCGTGGCTGTCTGTTAACGCGACGTGGCAGAGTTCGCCGCGCCAGGCTTCCTGCAGGGATACCGCGATCATTGATGGCGCTAGCCCTCCTGCTGGGGAATGATGTGAGGATAGTGCCGATGCCTGTTCGTCGGCACTGAGCTCAGTGCCGGCATTCAGCGCCTCATTGAGCCATTGGTTGGAGGCGTCGAGTTCGCGGCGGCGGACCATCGCCCGCGCGAGAACATCGCCGGCGCCTTCGGCGCAGAGGGACAGCGGCCGGTCGGTGTAGGGGCCGTAGGGATGGCTGAGGCGGATGTCGTTGTTTAGCCCTGAGGCACGTCCCGCCACGCCGACAATGCCCACTGCGGCCGCATCGGCCGGAGCGAGTACGCCGGTGTTCTCAAAGCGGTCCAGCACGGACGGGGTGTCGAAGAGCAGATCGAGAGCGTTAGTCAGGTCGGCGTGGACGCGTTTGCGCCAGGTCTGCAGGTCGGCGATCTTTTTATTGTCGGCGAGGTAGCGCAGACCACCGGGCAACACATAGCCGCGGCCGAAGCGATTGCCGCAGAGGGCTGCGGTCATATTGAGGTACTCGCCGCGGATGCGGCCGCAGAACGACTGTGTGGGCAGGAAGGCGACGTCGCCGGCCAGGGCGCCGAGGTCACCAGTGTGGTTGGCACTGCGTTCGAGCTCAAGGGCGATGCCGCGCCAAAGCTCGGCAGCCGGACTGGCCTGACAGGCCGGCGACAGGGCCGCCTGCAAGCGCGCATAGCACCACGCCGAGGCGATGGATGTGTCGCCCGCCGCGCACTCGATGAGCTGGGCGCTGCGGACATCAGGGCCGCCCACGAGCATCTTCTCAATACCCCGATGCTGGTAGCCAAGGGAAATTTCCAGGAAGATCACTTCTTCGCCCAGGCATTGGAAACGGAAATGGCCCGGCTCGATGACGCCGGCGTGTACGGGGCCGACGGCGACCTCGTGGGCGGCTTCGTCTGCAATGCGCAGGTAGTCGGTGACGCCGGGCAGGACGCCGGCAGCGCCGGTCGTCGGCTGGGTGAAGCGTATGGGCTTGGGCCAGGGGTGATTTTCGCAGATCAGGCCAGTGACTTCGGCGATTTCGCGTTCAAACCAGTGGAACGCCGGGCAGTCCGCGCTCAGCGCCAAATAGCTTTTGCTGACGCGGCTGGCGGCGAGTCTGAGCAAATGGGCGCGGTCATCGGCGAGGACGGCGATGAGCTCGAAGTCGCCCGGGCGGTTGCTCGCGGGTGTGGCAAAGAAGCTCGACACGCGCAAGCCGTTCTGCGTGACGGCTTGGATGAGCTGCGCGCGGAAGTCGGCAAAGGGTAGCACCGGTAGCTCGGCAATGGGCGCGGCCGCGCCGTTGGGCAGTGTCAGGAATGTTGTGTCCATGTTCATACCCACTGACTGTTTTCGATGAAGAAGATTAGCGCTGCGCCCATGAAGAGCACGGTGACTACTGCCAAGGCGGGAATGCCACAGAGTGACTCAGCGGCCTTGACGGCTTCGCTGTCGGGTGGTGTTTCTGGCCGTGGGCCCATGACCATGTCCAGGCAGATGCTGGCCATGCCGCAGAAGACGACAAAGAGTAGCGTCAGCACAGTGGCGCCTAGCCACAAAGGTGCCTGCGTCACGAGCAGAAGCTCGGTAATGAAGAGCGGCGATGGTGGCGTGCCGCAGATCAGCAACACCCCGATCACCCACAACGTCGCTGTTCGTGGGATGGCGCCAAACATGCCTTTGACGGCGTGAACAGTGCGGGTGTCGTAGGTCAAGAGGATGCTGCCGGCGGTGAGAAAAAGCATCATCTTGGTGAGGGAATGGCCGCAGAGGTGCACATAAGCGAGGTTGTTCATGCCCAGACCGAGGATGATGGCAGCCAGGCCCATGTGTTCCACGCTGGAAAATGCGAGCATGCGTTTGTAGTCGCGCTGGCGGATGATGAAGAAGGCCGCGACCACGAGCGAGCAGAGGCCGAGGGCAATCAGCAGGGTTCGGCAGAAACCGGTCAGTTCCGGCGGTGCGATCTGCACAAAACGGAGGATGCCGAGGAATGAGCAGTTGAGTAAGGACGCAGACAGGAGGGCCGAGACGGTTGCTGGCGCTTCGCTATGCGCGTCCGGCAGCCAGGTGTGGAAGGGCGCCAGGCCCATTTTGGTGCCGTAGCCGGCCAGAATGAAGATAAACGCGGCCTTGAACCAGCTACTGTCAAGAGCATTGCGCGCAGCCATGAGGGCACTGAGATTGAGGCCGGGCGACAGCTCCTGCGGGCCGGTGAAAGCGGTCGCCAGCAGGAGAGTGCCGAAAAGCGCCAAGCCAATGCCCACCGAGCAGATGAGCAGGTATTTCCACATGGCCTCCAACGAGCGTGGCCCCTGGTGGAAGATAATCAGCGGGGCGCTGGCCAGCGTGGTGGCTTCGACAGCAACCCACAGAACACCGAGATTGCATGCCAGCAGCACCATGCTCATCATGCTGAGAAAAGCCAGCATGCAGGCGACAAAGAGTCCCGGCCGCATGGAATGGCCGTGTCCTCGCTTGCTGCCCAGAAGCCGGTCGGCCGGATACCAACGGCCGCAGTGGGCGGCGACGCAGGCGAAGAGCAGCGACGTGAGAGTCAGAAAAAGCCTGCTGACCTGATCAAGGCCAAAGAGGTCGATGCCGTGGAAGCTGACGGCGTTGGACGCGCGCCCCGGCAGCGTCACATAACAGACCAGTAGGAGATGACAGACGGCGCCCAGCTGCAAGAGTCGCAGTGGCCACTGGCCATGGCGGCAAAGACTGAGCGCCAGAACGGCAAACAGCAGCGGCAGTAAAATGATCAGCACTAGTTCCATAATGGCTCCATGCGTGTTTCTGGTAGTGGTCCGGAGGCGACCTGATCAGGACGCAGCGCGGTTTTTGCTGTGTTTATTCCGCGGTAAAACCTGCTGGCGGCGCGGTGTTTTCGTGGTCGCGGCGGTCGCGGAGGGTGTTGAGGCGGTCGGCGTCAATGTGTTGGAATTCACGGCTAATTTTGAAGACGGCGATGCCCATGATAAAGACCAGGGCGAAGACATCGAGAAGAATGCCCAGTTCGACAATGGCGCCGTGATGGACCATCAGTCCGCTGGCGAAGACCGCGATGCCATTTTCGAAGACTAGGAAGCCGATCACCTGAGTGATGGCCTTGCGGCGAGCAATGATGACGAAGAGGCCGATGAGCATGGTCGATGCTGCCACGGGAATGGCTAGCATCGCCGAGTTGGCGGTCGTGCCGCCAATAAGATGACGGTAGCCCGCGAAACAGCCGGCGATGATCAGCATGGCGATGAGCTGTGATAATGCGTAACCCACCAGTGGTTCGAGCTCGCGGCGGACCTGCGCCCGGCGCATGGCTAAAATCAGCAGCATGGGCAAAGCAATGCCCTTGATGGCGATGTTCACGATCGCGAGGAACACTAGTTCGCCGTGGGGGGGCGAGCTCTGCCAATCCCAGAAGATCAGCGGCATGATGCCCAATAACACGCCTTGCAGGGCCACCAGCTGAATACAGTGCACTAGCCGGCTTGACGACACCAGCACAATGCTGCTGAGGAGGAACACGACCAGGATGATTGCGGGCCAGGATGACATGATGACAGGTCCTTTCGTTCTGAACCGCGACCACTAGAAAAAAAGCAGCAGGAGGACTGCCGTGAGGACGGCGGCTAGCGAACCAACCAGTAGATGCGGCACTTTCAGGAAGCGATAGCGGGCCATGATGGACTCGACCACGCCAATACCAACCGCAAAAGCCACAATCAATGCCAGATAGGCCAACACGCCGGTGAGCGCGCCGCCAACGCGTTGTGGCAGCAGCAGCAGGGCCAGCACGGCGCAGAGGGACCACAGCTTCAGGCTGGCAGTGTAGTGGATCATGGCCAGTTCGGGGCCGGCGTAGTCGAGAATCATGGCCTCGTGGATCATGGTGAGTTCCAGGTGGGTCTCGGGGTCGTCAAAGGGCAGACGGCAGTTCTCCACCAGAATGATGATGAAAAAGGCGCCGGCGACCAGCAGCACGGCCGGTACGCTGATGCCCGGAGTGACCAGGCTCAGGGGGCTGAGCAGGTCCGACAGGCAGATGCTGCGCGCCACAATCGCCAGGAAGACCACGATCGCAAACAACACGGCCTCGGCCAGCACGGAGAAATGGGCCTCACGGCTGGCGCCCATGCCGGCAAAACTGGAGCCGGTGTCCATGGCGGCGAGAATGGTCAGCATGCGCGATAGCCCCAGCAGGTAGCAGAAGAAGATGACATCGCCGCCAAAGGCCAGCGGCGAACGGAAGAGTCCGCCGGGGATAAAGAGCATTGCCATGACCGTGGCCAGCAACGATACAATGGGTGCTAGTTGCAGCACGCCGGAGGACGTCCGGCTGAAGATGCCGGCCTTGCGGCTGAGCTTGAACATGTCGTAATACAGCTGCAAAAGCCGCGGGCCGCATCGGCCCCCAAAGAAGGCCTTGACCTTGTTGATGATGCCGAAGAGAAGTGGCGCCAGCAACAGTGACGCGAGGAAAATCGTCCACCAGAGGCCGTGATTGACGCTGTACATCATTTGCTGATCTCCTCCGTGACGGCTGTGGGCGGCGTTGCCGGTCGGTCCACGCGATGGCAGAACATTCCCCAGACGAGCATGACCACCAGCGCCAGAACCATGGTCAGGATATAGGCGTGGAGGAATCCCGACTGCATGCTGTGGGTCTTGATGGCCAGGCGACCGAAACGTCCGAACAACGGCTGCCAGACGCTGCTTAAGGCCAAGTCTTGAGAGTGCAGGTCCGCGCGGATTTCGCCGGGGAAGAGCGCTACTGGCCGTTGGAGTTGCCGGCGCAACTTGAGAACGCTGGCAAAGGCGTCTAGCAACGGCTGGGCGAAGGCCGTGCCAGTGTATTCCATGCGCGCGGAAGGCGCGGCATAGCCGCAATCCCAAGTTACGCCCTCGGCGTCCTGCCGGCGTGCGCCTAGCCGTTGCCGCCAGCGGCTGGCCGCGGCCGTGACTCCGATCAATAATAGCGACAGGATGCTCGGCATGCTTAGCAGCAAGGCGATGTCAGGCACCTGGAAGCCGGTAGCACTTTCGCCTGCCAGGCGCGTGAGCAGCGGCGTAAACATCGGCAGGATGTACGGTGCCAGGCAGAGTAACGACAGATTGACGAGCAGGAGCGCTAGGGTGCTGCCGCACATCGTCCAGCTGACTTCGCGGGCTTTTGCTGCGGAGTCGCTGCGGGGCTCACCCAAAAACACGGCCGAGATGACTTTGGCATAGGCGGCAACGGCCAGGCCACCGACTGTGGCCAGGGCGATGATGCACAGCAACGACAGTGCCCGCAGCGGGCCGTGGCCGTTGATGACGCCATTGAAGGCCGCCGCATAGATGAGGAATTCGCCGAGGAAGGCGTTGCCCGGCGGCAAGCCGCTCAGCGACAGGGCGTTGGCTGCGAAGGCCCCGCCAGTCCATGGCATGCGTTTCATCAACCCGCCGAGTTTTTCCATATTGAGGGTGCCAGTGGCGCGATAGACGGCGCCGGCGCCGAGGAAGAGGGCGCCCTTGAGGGCAGCGTGGTTGAACATGTGCAGTAGCGCGCCGGTGAAGCCCAGCATGGCCATGCCGGGCACGTTGTATGCTACACCGAGCACGCCCAAGCCATAGGCCATGGTCATGATGCCGATGTTCTCAATGCTTGAATAGGCCAGGAGAGTCTTGATGTTGCGCTGGGGTAGGGCGAGGACGATGCCCAGCAATGCACCCAATAGGCCTGTGATGGCCAGCAACCAGCCGCAGAGAAGCAGTGTGTCACCGGGTAACAGCACGAAACGCAGAATGCCATAGAGGCCCAGTTTGATCATGGCCCCGGACATGACTGCCGACACCGGCGCCGGCGCAGCAGGGTGAGCCGACGGCAGCCATACATGCAACAGCGGAAAGCCGGCCTTCAACCCGAAGCCAACCATGCCCAGCACCGCCGGCAGCCACAGCATACCCGGGCTCAAGGGGCTGCTGTTGGCGACGAACATCATGATGAGAAAGGCTGCCCCGGCGTGGCAAGCGAGGAGGTATATCCAGCCAGCGCGACGGCTAGCGGCGGCATCCCAGTCAAAGATGACCAGCGCGAAACTGGCAATGCCCATGACTTCCCAGCTCAGCAGAAAGAGCGGCGCGGAGCGCATTAGGGGGACCATGAGCATGGCCGCCAGTGTCAGGTTGTAGAAGAACCAGTAGAGGCCACTGCGGGCGGCGCCGTGGCCATGCAGATAGCCAATGCTGTGTATCGCCGCAACTAACCCCAGTAAGGCCACCGGCAACAGAAACAAGAGAGATAAGAGGTCGTATGCAACACCGATGCCATAAAACAGCAGCTGAGTTTCATCCCAAGGGCCACCCGTAAACCCCATCGCCTGCAGCAACACCAGCAGAGTCAGCAACAGAGCCGACATGCTTACAATCGCGCTGCAGCTGCCGATCTTCATCGCCAGAGAAGGCCGCGAGGATAGCATCAGGGATAGTAAGCCGCCAAAAAGCAATAGCGCCAAACAAGCAAAAAGGTATGTCACGGGCTTCTCCGCCGAAAGGTGAACGAGTGGACAATAGGACACCAATCAAATCGACGAGCTCGTAATGTATTGCCTGATGCTGTATTTAAAAGATGAATAACGACAAATTATGACAAGACTGGTAATGTTTGGTAATTTGCGGGAGTGGACAGATCGGATTAGGGCGGACACATAGGTCCGCCATTACGCGGACGGATCGGTCGACCTGATCAGTCTGATCTTTTTGGTTATCGCAGACGGATCGGATGGCCTGATCGGTCTGATCTTCTGTCTGTTATCGCGGACGGATCGGACGGATCGGACGGATCGGACGGATCGGATGGCCTGATCGGTCTGATCGGTCTGATCTTCTGTCTGTTATCGCGGACGGATCGGATGGATCGGACGGATCGGACGGATCGGATGGTCTGATCGGTCTGATCTTCTGTCTGTTATCGCGGACGGATCGGACGGATCGGACGGATCGGACGGATCCGATTGCTGATCGGTCTGATCGGTCTGATCGGTCTTTCTTGTTGTCGCGGACGGATCGGACGGATCGGACGGATCGGACGGATCGGATGGCCTGATCGGTCTGATCGGTCTGATCTTCTGTCTGTTATCGCGGACGGATCGGACGGATCGGACGGATCGGATGTCCTGATCGGTCTGATCGGTCTGATCGGTCTGATCGGTCTGATCGGTCCAATGCTCTTCACTTAGTGTACCGGCAATGCTTGGTGAGGAGTTGATTTGTGACCGTTAGCGTGACCATTCGCCGAGGTTTTGAGCACCGAAGGTGCGCCCTAAGATAGCCCAGGGCAAGCGCCCGCAGGGCGCGTCGCCCTGGGTAAGGTGCCCCAACCCAAAAGAGTCCTGAAGGGGCGGCCTTAAAGACCTGCGACGAAGGGTCACAGCGCAAAATTGCCGCAGCAATCAATGAGTTCCATTGCCTCTTTGGCTCCAGTCAGCTTCGCCGACTGGGGCCAAAGAGGCCGAGGAACACGACCTTGGTTGGCGCTTTACCCAGGGCGGCGCGCGCTTTCAGCGCTGCTTGCCCTGGGCTGGTATGTTTCGCGCTTTCAGCGCTTCTGCCGCTTCGCGGCAATAAATGCCGCGATCATAACAGGCTGTTTTGCTGAAGCTTAAGGCACTATGAAATTTGTTAAGTGAAGAGCATTGGTCTGATTGGTCTGATCGGTCTGAGTGTGTGTTGCGCGCACTTACTGTCGGGTGCATGCCGTTGACGTTGCAGAATGGGGTGGGGTGCTTAGATTAAAGGCCGGTTAACGGCAGCCTGCGACAGTGATGGTTTGCCGGATTACGGCCGTGTTGTCACGGCCTTTTTCATTTTTCCCACGTATATGGAGCGTTCATGTTATTGTCACTCAAGACTGCGCTGCTGGGCATCATCCAGGGCATCACGGAATTTCTGCCCATCAGCAGCACTGGCCACATGATATTGGTCGATGAGTTCATGCAGATCGACTCGGCCTTCAAGGAGTCTTTTTTTGTCATTGTGCAGCTGGGTTCCATCTTGGCGGTGCTGGTGTATTTTCACCGGAAACTCCTGCCGGTGGCTGCATTGCGTGACCGTGAGCTGCGGTGCCAGACTTTCTTTCTCTGGCTGAAGACAGCGGTGGGCGTCATACCCGCGATCGTGGTCGGGGGACTTTGGGGCAGTTGGATCAAGAGCCAACTGTATGATTCAGCGATCGGCGTGGGCATCGCCTTGTTTCTAGGCGGCATTGCGCTGCTGGCGATCGAAAGCCGGCGTTTGCAGGTGAAGGTCGAGAGCATCGACGCCTTGTCCTATGCCCGGGCCTTCGCGATTGGCTGCATTCAGTGCCTGGCGATGATTCCGGGCGTATCGCGTTCGGCGTCGACTATTTTAGGGTCGTTGTTGCTGGGGACATCGCGCAGCGTGGCCGTCGAGTACTCGTTTTTGCTGTCGATACCGACTATGTTTGCAGCATCGGCCTACAGCATACTGAAGGAAGGGGCGTCGCTGACGGGTGAGCAATGGCTGGCCACGGCGGTGGGTTTCGTGGTGGCCTTCCTAGTGTCCTGGGCGGTGATCGCCTTCTTGATGGATTACATCCGCCGCCGGGATTTCAAGGTCTTTGGCTGGTACCGCATCGTCCTGGGCGTGTTCATCATTCTGTGGTTTGCGGTGCTAGGATACTAATTCGAGCTGGGCGGGGGGCAGTGCCGGGGGCCTTGTTTGGCGAATTCTTTGGCGATATCCACGTAAAGATCGCCAGCCTGCTGGAGTTGGTCCAGCTCCAGGTACTCCACTGCACTGTGGGCTACGGCGATGTCGCCCGGTCCCATAACTACGCAGGGGAAGCCCATGGCTGAGAGTTGGCCACCATCGGTGCAGTAGGCTACGCCGCTGGGCGTGTCGTCCAGCCCGTGTTGGCGTAGAGTCGTACGGATGCTTGCTGGCAGGGGATGTTCCGCGGCGGTGTGCATGGCCGGCGAGATGTCCACCACCTGTAATTCCACTGTGAAACCCAGCGCTGCCGATGCGCGCGCGGTCATATCCGCAAAGAACTCATTGGGCGCAGTGACGCATGGCACCAGGCGAAAATCGCAAACCAGCCG
>JAQWBY010000123.1 GCA_028706165.1 Lentisphaeria bacterium
CTCTTCCGATCTTGGCGGAGAAACGCGATGACGATGCAAATCGCGATTTCATCTGGCGGAATCTGCACAAATGTGCTTTGGGTTGCGGCGACGCGTTGCTCATCATGTCGCATAGCTACGACTACTCGCTGAACCGTCGGCAGGCAGACATGGTGGCTTGGGCCCGGCGCTATTGGCCCGGTGTCTGGGGCGAACAGCTGGCCGAGCATTATCGCCGGGCGGTGGCGTTCAAGGCGCAACCGCATGGTGACTCGCTAGGGGCTGCCAGCGCGCTGCTGCCCGTCTTGCGACAGTTGTGGCAGGCCAGTCTTGAGCGGGGAATGGAACTCAGTGGCAGCCCCGCCACGGGCCAGGATGGTCAGGGCTTGCGCCGGGCGCTGGCGGCAGTCGGTGGTAGGCAGCGCTGGTGGAAAAACTGGCTGCAGAATGTGGCATATGGGCTTTCTGGCGGAGTGGGTACGGGTTGTTTCATGCCGCCGCAATGCTGGTTGTTGCTGACCTTGACAGGTATCCTCAACGGGGAGCTTGGCCCCCGTTGGGTGTCAGACGGTGGACTGGACTGGTATTTCCGCCACTGGCAGCGTTTCAATTGACCTCAAGGCACGAGATTAGTGCATGGGTTTCGTAGGAAAATCATGAACACGCAGTACATTATCTGGTTCATTCTTGTGCGTGGGAGCGCCGTTCGAGGGCATAAGGGCTGACAAGCCAGTAAGCGGAAGATATGGACCAATTTGTCACCAACGAAATCGCAATCCAAGGCTCCCCGAGTCTGGATTTTTTTTGGCGTTTCGATTGGCGGGTGGTGGCCCTGCTGCTGAAACGCTGGTCCCTGGTGCTCTTGGCGGTGTTTATCGCGATTGCGCTGAGTGGCCAGGTCGCGATGCAGCGCCGGAGTCTCCATTCCATGCGCCGCTGGCAGGCTGAAGTCAAGCTGTTCCACCAGATACGCTCCGAGCGTGTACCGAGTTTTTACAAGCAAATTGACACCAAAGTCATTGCGGAGATCATCGGCAACAGCACGCAATTGCGCAAGGCGGCTGAGCGTCTGCAGCTGCCTGGCGAGCAGGCGGCGGCCCTTGGCGGTCTGATTGAAGTCGAGCTGGTGAAAAATCGCCCGAGCGTCATCACCGTGCGGGCGTCCTACAGCGATGCCAAGATGGCTGCTGCTCTGGCCAATGCCGTGGCGGAAGAAGGGCTCAATGCCTACATTGAGTTGCAGAATGGCACTCTCCAGGGCATGCTGATGGAGCGGCGACAGCGTCGCATCCGCCTTCAGGATTCACTCTACGAACTGGAAAAATCCCTGGCGAATTTCTCGGTTCCGGGAAGTCTTCTACGGCCTGACAAAGAGATGGATCGCCTCAGCAATGAAATCACCGCGCTGATGATGCAATTGGCGGTCGACGAGACTGAGGTGGTGCGTCTTGGCGTGGCCTGTGAAGAAACGGCAAAGGCGATGGCCGGTGTTGACAAGGAAGTCAGGATGCTCAGCAGGATAGTGGGCGGGAGCGATACCGAGCTCAGCCGTCTGCGTGGGCGTCTGGTGACGATGCAGCAGCAGTACACTGAAAACAACCCCCAGATTCGGGTTTTACAGGATGAGATTGATGGCCGGCAGCGTTTGCTCGAAGAGGCCGCGAACAAAGAGAAGGGCCTCGACGAGGAAGTCTTCACCATCAACACGGTATATACCACCTTGGAACAGCGGCTGCTCCAAGCGCAAATTGATCGCGTTGCCCTGCAGAAGCGCATAGATGTGGAAAAGGCGCGTCTGGACGAGTTGCGCAAGGTGGTCAAACTTCAGCAGGACATGTCTGCTGGCTATCAGGAAGTGCAGCGCAAGATGGCGTCCATTACGCAGAGCATCACCCAGCTGGACGGCACGATCAACGACATGGAACTGTTGCTGAACTCGGCGGTGCCGGATTTGTCCATACTGGATACGGCATCGGTGCCGCGCGCTCCGTCCATCAACACCAAAAAGACCATGGTATTGTCATTGGCGGGTGCCAGCCTTATGCTGTTTTTTCTGATGGCTATGTTGATAGCGCACGAGGTTGTCCTTGGCACGATCAAGAGCCCGCGTGATTTCCACTATGTGAGTGATATGGATGAATTGGGCATGCTCCCCGTGGACAGCGAAGTGGGCGCTTACGTGTTAGACGCTGCCCTCCACAATGTCTTCATTCAGATGCGTCAGCGTTTTGGCGAGGGGCGGCGGATTTTCCTCTGCCAGATGTCGCCCAATCCCATGATCAATCAGTTGCGGGCGAGCTGGAACGTGAATTTTGGCACGAACGGCCTGCAGGTCTTCTGGCTGAAATGCCTGTCTATGTCAGCGCGCGAGGAGCAGAAGGAAAGGACTGGCCAGGGTAAGGAGCGCATTCCTGATGAAGGCATGGTTGCCATTGAGAAATTTGGCAATCACGGGTACTTTTACTGCGAAAATCCTCTGGTGTTGACGCCGGCGGAGTGGGAGTTGCTCAATGCCGATCTGACTGCGCTTGAGAAGCAGTACGGCGTGGTGGTGATTGAACGGGAAATGCCTAAGATGTCGGCTGGGGTCCTCTCCGAGCAATTTTGCCGTATGGTTGACTACACGGTTGTACTGGCGACTTTCGGGGTTGAGAAGAAGATGTCGTTACGGCGCCTGCTCAGCGATGAGCGTCTTAATGGCATACCGGTTGGCGGCATACTGACTGGCGTGAAGAAAAAATATTGGCGTGCCTTCATGGGTGAGAATCGCGGCTGATAGTCTGTGGCTGTGCGGCTTCTGGGGCGCTCTCATCTTGCATAGTGCAGGGTGTTGTTGTTGTGACTGGCTGGCATGGCCATGAAAAAGTGGTGTTGTTACGGCTGCCGGCTGGGTGTTGTGACACTGATGGGGTGCCGACGCTGCGGCAGCTGCGTGGCACGCAGGTCATCGGCGCTGACTCCTCGGCAAAGGTGGCATAATGCGGTTGCGATTGGTTTCCGGCGGGATTTGCTGGCCTTGACTGAGAATAGGGTGAAGAAGACTATGAACACACAAGCTAGGACATACCTCCAGCTGTTGCGGTTGCTGTTGTTGCCGCTGATTATGCTGAGCAGCTGTAAGATCAATAAGGAGTATGATGAAATGGTGCCGCTGCCGGCCATTGCGGAGATGGCACCCCGTTCTGCGCAGGAAACGGCGGAACGGCAGAAGTTGCTGGAGGAGATTTACAACCAGCCCTATCCGGAATACCGCATCAACCCTGGTGATGTCTACCGCGTGTCCGTCTATGGCTATCTGGATTTGGAAACCAAGGACGTGATGGTGTCCCCGGACGGTGAGTTATCGGTAACGCTGCTTGGCCCGGTAAAGATCGGCGGCATGACCTTGAAGGAGGCGACGGCAGAGTTGGAGCGTTGCTATCAACATTATATCAAGTATCCGAAAGTCGCCATGTTCATGATCAGCATTGCCAGCCAGAGCGCGACGATTGCGGGCAAGGTGAACAACGCCGGCCTCTACCCGGTAAGCAAGGGATTTCGGTTGCGGGATTTGCTGGCGTCGGCTCGGGGTACGCCGACGGAGCTGTTCAACGGCCAGGGGTTCGAAGTCGCCGATTTCAGCACGTCGATTTATATCCGGGGTGATCGGGTCTTACCTATTGATTTCGATCGCGCCTTTCAGACCGGCGATCCTTTGCACAATATTGAGGTTCATCCTGGTGATTACGTGTATATTTCAAGCCGGGCGGACAAGCTGGTGAGCGTGCTGGGCGAGGTGCACCTGCCTTGTTTCATTGTTTGGTATGAAAACATGGGGTTGATAGAGGCGATCACCAATGCCAGGGGGCTCAAGGAGGAGTATTATCACGATGCGGTGGTGATTCGGCGTGGGGTTGAGGGCATCAACTTTTATAAGGTCAATGTCGACGGCATTTTCCGCGGCACGGTGGCCAATGCGTCCTTGTTGCCGGGTGACATCATTTACGTGCCAAAGGACAAGATGTCGGCCTACAATGTTTTTGTGCGCAAACTCATGCCGACGGCTCAGTTGTTGAACGCCCTGCTCAGCCCGGTCATTTGGATGGACAATCGTTAGCGAGCGCAGGAACAATTGCCGTTGCCTGACGCTTGTTCTACTTTCATCTGGTCATGATGACGCTGATCCCCATGGCCGGCCGGCGGACACGAAGGGGGAGTGCCTGATCCAGCGGTCAAGGCATATCCGGAAGATGGGGACAACGGCGGCGACAGGAGACGAACGCAACTGCACATGGAGAGCCTCAAATACATCCTGTTTGGCATTGCGCTGTTTGCAGGCGTGCCGGTCTTGGCTGGGCTGGCGTATGTCAAACGCTTCATTCTGCGCTGGCTTGTCTTTGCCGCCGTCTTCCTGAGCCACGAAAACTATCGTTTGTCGCTGAATTTTTTCCCAGCAGAAACCTATCGCGGAACGGCACGCGGCATGGAAATTACCATTGCTGACATGCTGCTGTGGTCGCTTTTGTTAGCGTTGCTCTTGATTTACCGCCAGCGTTTCCGGTTCTTGCCGCGCGGGGGCTGGCTCTATCTGTTGTATTTTTTCTGGTGTTGGCTGTCGCTCAGCAACGCTGTTAATCAGCTGTATTCCATTTTCGAGTTATGGAAGATGCTGATGATGTGGATATGCTTCTTGGTGATTGCCAACTATCTATATTTCACCCGCGATATCGAGCCCATACTGAAGGGCATTGGTGCGGTGGTGATGTGGGCTTTCGTGGCAGTCATCAATCAGAAGTATTTGCAGGGCCGTTTTCAGACGCCGGGCATTTTCGCTCACCAGAATACCGCCGGGATGTACATGGGTCTAATTGGCCCCTTATTTCTGACTCGTTGGCTTGAGGAACGCAACACCTTGTGGGACAGCGTGTTTTACGCCACGGCTTTTGTGCTCAGCGGTGCCATCGCCTTCTTCACCTTTTCCCGTGGGGCGATGTTGTTTTACCCCATTGGCTGTGCGGTGGCGCTGCTGTTGTCGTTGGGGCACCGGATTTGCAAACGAAAAGTACTGATCGTGCTGTTCATTGGCGCTTGTGCCACGTTGGGGTTGCTGAAGATGGCACCGCGGATAATTGCCCGCTTTGAGCGGGCGCCGGAATCATCCAAGCTGACGCGACTGCGTTTGGCCAAAGCGGCCATCAACATGGCCAACGACAAGAAGTTCGTCGGGGTGGGCATTAACAACTGGGGGATCAAAATCAATCCGCCTTTTACTTACGCCGAGTACCGCGAGGAACTCAACTACGACGAAGATTTCAAGGACGGCCTGGTTGAAACCATCTACCTGATGACCGCTGCTGAATGCGGCTGGGTGGGCCTTGGCTTTTTGTTGTTGTGTTTTGGCGGTTTTTTGATGCTCAATGTGGTGAATTGGTTTCGGACCTATCGAACAAACATCAACTACCTGGCGGCCGGGATTTGCGGTGGACTTTTGTCGGTGTATGGGCAGTCCATGCTGGAGTGGGTGCTGAAGCAATCGCCGGTTTTCTATGAACTCATGATGATCTTTGCCATTATATCTGCCGTGAGCATGATCATGTCAGCCATTGGCGGGGAAATACCCTTGTCCGAGTCGCTGCCGGGGCAGGCTCGCCCTTTTCGTGGTGAGCGTGCCAGGCCGTTGGTTCCGCCACGGTCACGCCTCGCGCAGTCCCGGGGCCCTGGCATTGACGGCTAAAGCAGCGGCAAGGTTTGGCAATGGGCGGGCAGCTTGCCTCACATACGAGTTGATCTGAAGGTACGGTGATTGCATGAAGATTCTCTTGGGGGGTATTCCCCTCGGCTGTGATAATATTGGCGACGAAGCCATTATCGCTTGCGTGGCGGCGATATTCCGGCGGGTCTTGCCACAGGCTGAACTAACTGTGAGTACGGCTCAGCCGGAGGAAACGGCTCGGAAGCTCCAGTTGCGTTGCGTCATGCTCTACGGTTTTGGTGCTGACGCCAAGTGCGAGGCCTTCCGCCGCGACATTGGTGATTACGACTGCTTGGTTTGGGCAGGGGCGACGGGGTTGTCGGACTACCCGGCGACCGGCGCGCGGATGCTGGCGGTCGCCCAAGCAGCAGGCGTGAAGACGCTGCTGTGGAACGTGGGGATGAATAGCGTGCTCAACCCGGCCTTCTTCGAGGTGCGCGGCAAAACGAGGCTGCTATTGCGCGCGCTAAGTCGTTGCAGTTTTGAGACTTTTGATGCCGTGCGCTATTATGAAAAAGTGTTGGATCGTCGGATGCGACAACGACTCTGTCAGGTTTTGGCGAAGTGTGCCGCAGTCATCGTTCGCGATCAGCAATCACGGGATGAATTGTGCCGGTCGGGTTATCCGGCAGCGGTGGTTGGAGCGGACAGCGCTTTGCTCTTGCCGACTGCCCCGGAGGAGGCAGTGCCGCCGGAGTTGAGTGTCTTGGCTGATCGCTGCTTGATTGGCGTGTGCATTTCAGCACAGTCGCCGTTGCGTGATCCGAAACGCTTGCAGGCTTGTCTGGATGACATGTTGGTTGAACCGGGCCGGCAGGTGCTGTTCATACCGATGAATCCGGTCACAGACCACGCTTGGATGGCTGATTTTCGTCGTGGCATGGCCCGCTGCGAACAAACGACTTTGTTGACTGGACAGGACGATCCGGCGGTAGTGCAGCTGATTGCGAGCCGTTGCGCCGTGATTATCAGCAGCAGGCTGCATTTACTGATCCTGGCATCGAATGTGGGCACGCCAGTGATCGGCATTGCCCGCGGCAGCAAGATTGACAATTTTCTGGCGGCGTTGGGGCGGCGCTCGGTTGGCAATGTGAACGTCTGCGATGTGACGCGGCTGCGTGCCGATGTGGAGGAGCTACTGGCTTCGCCCGACGAGTTTCGCCGGGCAAACGAACGCTGTCGGGCGGAGTGGCTGGCGCGTTTGGCGGCGGCGGAGCAATGTCTGCGGGCGACTTTGGGGCGCGGCGAGTGAGCCCGGGCTGCGCGTGCGTTAGGCGTCCGCGAGTTGGCTGATGCCGGCAGGCATGCCCGTGGCGAGCAGTTGCCGCCCGATGTGGTCGGGAAGGACTATTTCTCGCTGCGATTCGCCGACATGGGTGAGAGTGATGGCGATGGTGGCAGTCGGCGCCAGGAGGGCGGCGATGCGCTCCGGCCATTCTACCAAGGTAATGGCGTTGGTGGCATACAGGAACTCCTCAATGCCGAAGGCCAGCGCCGCCTGTTCATCGCAGATGCGGTACATATCTAAGTGGTAGAACCATTGGCCGTTCGGTCGGCGGTATTCCTGGACGACGGTGAACGTCGGGCTGGTGACGGGTTCTGCGATGCCGAGGCCACGAGCAACGCCGCGGCTGAGGACGGTCTTGCCCGCACCGAGATCGCCATAGAGGGCGACGACGCTGGCGGGCGGCAGGCATGCGGCCAGCATGCGGCCGAGGGCTAGGGTGGCGTCGTCCTGTTTGCTGAGGAGGCGCATATCGGTCATTCTCCGGCAGGTGGTGGTGAGAGGTGGTCCCAGCCGCGGGCGGCAAGAGTATTGCCTTGCTGGTCGCGGAGCAGACCGCTGTTGTCGAAGACTCCCAGGCGAGTCAGTGGGGTGTTGGCAAATGGCCAGCGTTGTCGCAGTTCGGCGACTTTGCTTGGTGCCACGGCGAAGATGAGCTCAAAGTCCTCGCCCTCGCTGCATGCTTGGTCGATGCTGGTGGCGGCACCGCGGCGTGGGATGGCATTGAGGTCGATGCGAGCGCCGCAGTGGGACATGCTGCATATGCGGGAGAGGTCGAGCAACAGACCGTCACTGACGTCCATCATGGCCTTGGCCAGTCCCTGCTGGGCGAGCCAGCGGCCTTCGGCGGCACGAGGGCTGAAATGTAGGTGGTGCCCGCTGGCGAAGGAATTGCCAAAGGTACCGGTGGCAAAAAGTGCATCGTCGGCATGGGCGCCGCCGCGGGTGACGACTTCGTTCGCGGGAACCTCGCCGAGGATGGTGAGGCTGGCGACATCGTCCAGGCTGGTGCTGGCCAAGTCGCCGCCGATCATCTGCAGCTGGAAGTCACGCGCGGCGTGAACGATGCCGCCGTAAAACTGCTTGAGCCACGCTTCTGGGCAGCCTTGGTGGAAGGCGCCGGCGAGGAGACAGAACAGTGGCGTACCGCCCATAGCGGCGACATCGCTGACATTGCGGGCGAGGAGTTTGCGGCCCGCGAGGGCTGGTGGGGTGGCGTCGGGCCCTTGGTTAACATAATGGCGGCCGCCAACGACTTGGTCGACGGCGACTAACAGCAGCTTGTCTTCATGCCAGCGGATGGCGGCGCAGTCATCGCCGGGGGGGATAACGACGTCTTTGCCGGCAGCCGGCAGGTGTTGAAAGAGCCATTGGAAGAAGCTGTCTTCAGTCATGCTCAGGCAGCCCTTCCTCGAGGAGTTGAATGGCGTTATGGTTGGCCAGAAGCCGCAGGACGCGTTGGAAGAAGCATGGCTGATGTCCTGCTTCACAGAAGCCGTCGCATTGCGAGCCGCCACAGGGGCCGTAGCGGAGTTGTTTGGGGCAAGCCGTGTCGTATGGCAGGCCGAAGCAGCCGTTGTCGCGCCTACCCCATTTTGCCATGAAAAAGCGCCATTGATCGGCAAAGTCAGGCTTTTCGAGGAACTGGCCGAGGAAACGGTCTTCGGGGACATAGTCCCGGCGTTGTGGGTTGAGTAGTTGTCGGAATAGATAGTGGGGTGGTCCGGCGTTATGTTCAGTCGGTGCCGGGGCGAAGGAAATGGCACCGTGGAGGTCCTGCCATTGCTTGAGCCATGATGGGTAGTCGTCACTGGTGGCGATTAATTCGCGGCAATGGGCGGCGAGTTGCGCGAGGGTTTTCGGGTCGCGGCAGCCAGCTATTTGGACGCCGCTGTAGCCGAGGACGCGATAGCCAATGATTTGCAGGGCGCAGCGATGGATTTGAGCGGCGATGTAGTCACTGGGTTGCAGTGTCGCTTCGCGCATGATCTGCGCTGCGAGGGGCACGGGCAATGTGATGCCGGGCTGGCTCCACTCGCCAAGGCGCAGCGCTTCTTCCCGTGAGAACATGATGACGCGGGCGATAATGGGCTCGTGCATTTCCCGCATTTGCATGAACCACTGCAGTTCCTGGCTTTTCTTCATATCCCAGCCGGCCTGGGCGACGAGGAAGGTCGCGCCGCTGCGCAGTTTGCGGAGCATCTTTGCATACTGGAGGCACTGGTCCTGAGCTGTGTACTTGTAGGGATTGACCACTGCCCCGAGGCAGAGCTGGCGCTTGAAGTCAGAGAGGGCGCGCAAGGCCTCGGCGCTGTCCAGGTAGGGACGCGGCGGCGGCGATACCGGCGTTGTGCCTGCCGCCTGGGTGGGGAGGTCGCCAGTGACGGCAAGGACGTTGCGCAGGCCGCGGCCATGCGCCGCGGCGCAGATGGTCTTGGCGCGGTCAAGACTGCTGCCCTTGCCGGATATAGTCAGGACGGCACTTTTATCAAAACTGCTGAGGAGGATTTGGGCGAATTCGGCCGGGTCGTGGCGTTGCTCATCAGGAATGCGGTCGGTTAGGGTGATGCCATTGATTTCCGTCAGGGTGCTGGCCTGCTTGAGGAGAGGCTGGAGTACTGCGGCGGCGGAATCAATGGGTTGGCTGGCGGCTGGTGTGGTCACTTCCAGGAGGGTTATGAAGTGACCCAGCTTGAATGCTTCGGCCAAGCGTTGATCGCCGTCGAAGCTCATGTCCAACTGCCGGTTTTGTTGCGCCATGGGGAACAAGATCCTTTCGTGCTGCCGGCAGACGGCCGGCTTCTCTGAAGCGGCCCTGTGCAGGTGGGAATTTTCTGCTGGCCGCAGGCCTTAGAATATAGCCTCTTAGCCCATGCTGGCAAGGCTGGCAGGACTGTCAGCGCCGGGTGAAAGGTAATCGGTCGCCCTATTGATAATTAAGCCATAGAGCTTCTGGCTGAGTCAAACGCGCCCGTTTCCCTGGCCGCTTTGCGGCCAGGGATGCCAGGGCGCGCGAGTGGACGCTTGCTGGCCTTTTGCGACGGTGCGGGCTGAAAGCCGGCGCCACGGCCGGGGGAGATGGGCGCGCATTGGCGCCGGCAGCTCCGCGGTGTCTGGCATCAACGAGTGATGCACTACTGGGCAAGTCCTCAGGTATGTGCGGGTGGTCGTTTACAAGACATGCTGCTTGGGCTGCAGCCGAAGTGGCGCTTGAAGACCTTGGAGAAATAGCCGCTGTCCTCGTAGCCGACGGCGTCGGCGATTTCCGAGACGTTCATACGGCCGTCGAGCAACAGTGTTTTGGCCTGGTTCATGCGGACCATGGTGAGATATTCGGAGAGGGAGAAACCGCTTTCGCTGTTGAACACGCGTGAGAGGAAGAATGGGCTGACGGAGAGGAACTCGGCGAGCATTTCCAGC
>JAQWBY010000124.1:0-1243 GCA_028706165.1 Lentisphaeria bacterium
GGTAGGGCTCGACGTGGATTTCTTGGACGTGCTTGAGGGAGTTGGCGAGTTCGGCGATGCCGGCGAGGTGTTCGACGTCGTCATTGAGGCCAGGGATGAGTGGGCAGCGCAGGATGGACTTGGCGCCAGCGCGGTCGATGTCGCGGAGGTTGTTGAGGATGATGTTGTTGTCCGCGTTGGTGAAGCGCCGGTGTTTGTCGCGATCGGTGGCTTTGATATCGTAGAGGAAGAGATCAACGATGGGAACGAGGGCGAGGAGTTCTTTGGTCGCGCCCATGCCGCAGGTTTCGAGGCAGTTGTGGATGCCAGCGGCGTGGGCTTTGCTGAACAGCTCGTGGGTGAAAGCGTATTGAGCGAGAGGTTCGCCGCCAGAGATGGTCATACCGCCGCCGGAGTTGTCGTAGAAGATTTTGTCCTTGAGCACTTCGGCAAGGACGTCGTCGGTGGACATGTCTTTGCCGACGAGTTCGAGGGCGCCTGCGTAGCAGCGTTGGGCGCAGAGCCCGCAGCGGGTGCAGTTGGTACGGTCGAAGACGTGTTTGCCGTCGAGCAGGCGGTGGCAGTGTTGGGGGCAGCTTTTGAAGCACCAGCCGCAGCCGATGCATTTGTCGGGTGTGAAAAAGAGTTCCTGCTCGTGGCGATGGGATTCGGGGTTATGGCACCAGAGGCAGCGAAGGGGGCAGCCTTTGAGGAATACGGCGGTGCGGATGCCGGGGCCGTCGTGAATCGCGAATTTTTCGATATCGAAGACTCTGCCGATGGTAGCCATAATGGGGGGAGTTTCCTATGTTTGCGGAGGGTGGGGAATAGTATCCGCAGATTGCGCAGATTAGCGCAGATTGATTGTTGGTTAACAGTGCATAATACAGTGGTAGTTGAGGAATTCCATTGCCTCTTTGGCCTCGGTCAGCTTCGCCGACCGAGGCCAAAGAGGCCGAGGAACACGGTCAAAGTTGGCGTCTAACCCAGGGCGGCGCACGCTTTCAGCGCTTCTGCCGCTTCGCGGCGATGAAGCGCCGAGACGACAAAATGCTGTTTGGTTGAAGCGCCCAGCGCCATGGATACCGTTGAGTAAAGAGCGTTGGGCGGATCGGCTTTATCGCGGACGGATCGGATGGATCGGACGGATCCGGCTGCTGATCGGTCTGATCGGTCTGATCTTCTTTCTGGTTATCGCGGACGGATCGGACGGATCGGACGGATCGGACGGATCCGGCTGCTGATCGGTCTGATCGGTCTGATC
>JAQWBY010000124.1:1343-10339 GCA_028706165.1 Lentisphaeria bacterium
GGACGGATCGGACGGATCGGACGGATCCGGCTGCTGATCGGTCTGATCGGTCTGATGGTTTGGTGATTATTCTTCGAGTTTTTGGCAGACGACTTTTACCTTACGTGAGCGTGGTCCATCGAATTCGCAGAGGCAGACACCTTGCCAAGGACCGAGTTCGAGGTTGCCGTTTTTGATTGGGATGCTGAGGGAAGAACCGACGAGGATGGTTTTGATGTGTGCGGCGCTGTTGCCGCCGGCGTGGAGGTAGTAGGGTTCTTTGGCTGGGATCATCTTGTCGAGTTTAGCGATGATGTCGTGTTTGACATCGGGGTCGACCTTTTCGGTGACGGTGATGGCGGCGGTGGTGTGGGTGCAGAAGAGGTGGCAGATGCCGTTGCTGAAGGACGCCGGGATGGCGGCGTTGATGCGGTTGCTGATGTCGATGATTTCGTTTGCGTCGTTGGTGTCGATTTTTAGTTCCGCCATGGTGCAACTCCTTTCATTTACAGGTGAAGGGGCCATGATGCCGCGGTTGGTCGGGCCGAAGTGCGGAAAGGCGATTGCTACGCCGCTTGCCGACCATGAAACAAGATAGTCGCTGATGGCGTGATGACAAATGGTGGGTGGTAGCAGCGTTGTGGTCAGAGGGCGAGGACGTCGCGGAGGTTGGCGGCGACGCCGCATTGGCGGAGGAAGTCGAGGTGGAGAGCGAAGTCGCCGATTTCGTAGAGATTATGGGCGTCGCTGCCGAGGGTGAGTTTGACGCCGTTGGCGATGCAGAGGCGGAAGAATTCAACGGGCGGCTCGTTGGTATGGAAGTTGATTTCGGCGGCGGTGTGAGTTTCTTTGAGCATGGCGACGAGTGGTTCGAAGCAGCCAGGGGGAATAGGCAGTTTGCCGCGGCGGAAGACGCGGAAGGGATGGGCGAGGCTGGTGAAACCGCAGCGGAGGAAAGTGTTGTGGATGGCGAGGAATTCGTCTCGCCGCTGGTCTTCGCTGAGGTTGAGTTTGCGGTGGATGGATGGCAGCTGGTGCATGGCGCCGATGCGGAAAGCGGCCTTGTCCCAGTCAGTTTGGCTGAGGAGGGGCTGGCCGTCGCTGCGGGCGTCGATTTCGAGGCCGGTCCAGGCGGCGGGGATATTGGCGGCGGCCAAGGCGGCGAAGAAGTCGTCGAGGCGGCGGTCAGCGGGGTTTGCGGGCAGGTCGCGGTCTTGGGCGGCATAGTAGTCTTTGCAGCTGTAGAGCAGGTGTCCGGAGTGTTCGGTGATGCGGAAGGAGGCGATGCCGAAGGCGTCGGCGAAAGCGGCGATGCGCTCGGGGGCCATATTTTCATTGCAGTAGGCGAAGCGGGTGTGCATGTGGGTATCGACGAGTTGGAGCTCGGGCGGCATGCGCAGACATTCGTTGCGGGCGCTGACCTTGTTACCATCGATATCGACGACGGTGATGGGGAAGGGTGTTTCGCAGAGGGCGGGCGCGACGAGATAGTTGACGTCGTTGTGGGCGAAGAGGGGGACGCCGCGGTGGTAGTGGGCGCTGATGGCGAGGGTAACGCCCTGTTCGGCCATGCTTTGGCAGAGCTGGTCGGCATTGCTGTAGTTATATGGACAGTCGCAGCTGCCGGGCGGGAACAGCGGCACATGCTGGAGGGCAACGATGGGGCCGGGCCAGTCATTGCGGGCGGCGGCGAGGAGATCGCAGCCGGCGGGGGCACGCCAGGCGTTGTAGCCGGGGCGTTCGTCGTCATGCTCGGCGTTGACGACGAAGCGGACGCCGGCGATGTCGGTGATGGCGGCGGGTTTGGGGAAGACTTGGTAGAAGGCGGCGGCGTTGCCATCGTGATTGCCGGGGATAGCGATGGTCGGGGCGTTGATGAGCTTGCTGTGGGTGAAGAGTGCGGCGAGGTCGGCGGGGCCGTTGTTGGCGGAGCCGTCATTGATCAGATCGCCGAGGAGGACGACGGCGTCGGGTTTGATGAGGCGATTGATGCGGAAGGCGGCGCGGCGCATGATGATGTCAGCGATGCCGCATTGGCGTTTGCCACAGGTGATGGCGGTGGTGGAGCTGAAATGGCTGTCGGCGATGATGGCGATGCGCATAGTGTGTGGTCGTTTAGTTGGCGCTTGTCCGAAAAGCATAGTTAGGTTTTGCGAGGGGGAGGAAAGGGCCATTGGCCCTTTCCTCCCCCTCGCGCTCCCCCACCTATCCCTTTTCGTCTCGGCTTCTTGCGGCTATCGCAAGACGATAGCCGCAAGAAGCCGAGCGTCAGCAGTTGAGGGCACGGGCTGGACTTTTCTCCGCTGTTTATGCGGTAGTTACGTCTAATTTATGGCTAAAGAAAGGTTGATATAAATGCTTGCGGCAGGCGAAAATCGCTTGGTGCCCCTTTTCGGACGACCGCTAGTTGGCGGTGGCCTTGTTGAACCAGACATCGGCTGGCGGTTTGGGCAGTGGGCGGTTGTTGTTCATGGCGTCCTTGAGTTCGGCTTCGGCGTCTTCGTCATACCACCAGTAGGCGGTGCTTTCGTCGCTATACTTGCCGAGGACGGTGGGCGGGGTGCCGAATTTGTTCCAGTAGAGTAGTCGGGTGTAGTTGATATTCCAGAGCAGAGCGTATGGGTGTTGGTTGAAGACGATGGCGTCGAGCTGGCGGCAGAGCTCGTGGCGTTCCTGGACATTGAAGATGGTTTTTTGTTTTTCGATGATGGCATCGACGTCGCTGTTTTTGAAGCCGGTGATATTGCTGCCGGCGGGTCGGTCGGCTTCTTTGCTGGCCCACATGCCTTCGGGGTTTTTGAAGAGACCGGCGCCCCAGGCGGCCCAGGTCATATCGAAGCTGAAGGCGTCCATGTCCTTAGCCCAGGCGGACCAGTCTTTATTTTGGACGGTCATTTTGATGCCGACGTCCTTGAGGGCGGCGTCGAAGACGGCGAGGAATTTGTTGGAGACTTCGTCGCGGTTCAGGAACGTGAACTGGAGTTGCTGGCCGTTTTTTTCGAGGATACCGGTGCTTGGGTTTGCGGTCCAGCCGGCTTCGGCGAGTAGTGCGCGGGCGGCTTTTTTGTCGTAGGGCACGAGTTGGTTCGGGCATGGGTGTTGGTCGTCGTAGAGGTCTTCCCAGTATGAGCGGTGGAGGAAGTACTGGTTGTACATCATGGTCTGGTTCATGGTATCGCGGTCGAGGAGCAGGGCCATGGCCTTGCGGACGCGGACGTCGTCAAAAGGCGGCCGGCGCATATTCATGGCGAAGCCCTGGAAACCGACGGGGCGCGAGTTGTGGATGGCCTGTTTGACGATCCAGTTGTTGCGGATGGCGCTGATCTTGGTTTCGATCTGGTGCCACTGGCTGGCGGTGTAGACGGCGAAGACGTCAATCTCGCCCTTGACGAAGGCCTCGAAGGCGTTGTTGCGGTCTTCGAAGAAGCGGTATTTGATTTCCTGGAAGTTGTGGATGCCCTGGTGCGCGGGCCACTGGCGGCGCCACCAGTCGGCGCGACGTTCGAGGACGAGGTGGAAGCCCTCGCGGATTTCCTTGACGCGGTAGGGGCCGGAGACCACGGGGAAGTCGAAATTGAGCTGATTGAAGTCCTTGTCGGCGAAGACGTGCTTGGGCAGGACGCTGAAGCCGCCGGCGGCACCGAGGTTCTGCCAGTGGACTTCTTTGGCGCGGAAGCGGACGGCGGCGCCGTTGTCGACGATTTCGGGCGCGTGGAGTCTTTCCAAGCTGAGTTTATGGGGTCCGGTGAGGTTTTTGGGGTTGAGGACGGCCTGGTAGGTCCAGACGACGTCTTCGGCGGTGATGGGCTTGCCGTCGCTCCAGCGGGCATTTTCATCGATCCAGAACGTGAAGGTGAGCTTGTCGTCGGAGATGGACCATTTTTTGGCGATAGCGCGGTCGTATTCGAGGGTATCGGCGTCCATGCCGACGAGGGATTCGAAGAGCGCGTCGAAGACTTTGGCGCTCATCATGTTGTTGTCGAGGTAGTAGTTGAGGCTTTTTGGGGACGGGCCGAGGTATTCGGTGATGCTGCCGCCGGGGACGGCGTAGGGGCTGGCGACGGGGTCTGGCCGCTGCGTGCTGCTGTTGACGGGGAAGAACTGATCGGCGCAGAGGGCGGTGGTCAGGGCGGCGAAGACCGCTAGGGAAAAATAACGCATATGAGTATCTCCGGGTGTCGGTTGCTGCAACTCGGGGCGGGAGATGGTGGGGCGGCGGCTGGCTCAGAGGAATTCCGGCGCCAGGAAATATGGCTTGCCCGGTTCGATGCTGACGCCGCGGACGGGTGCGACCTGGCGCAGGTCCAGGGCGCCGGGAAGTTTCATGGACAGCAGGACATCAAGGAAAGACGCCCGCTGCGAGTAGGAGACGATGGCTGGGGCGATGGCGCCGCTGAGCTCGGTGGCTTTGGCGATGGCGTCGTCGAAATAGCCGAGCTGGTCGACGAGGCCTTCTTGGAGGGCGCTGGCGCCGGTGAGGACGCGGCCGTCGGCGAAGGTGGCGGCTTTGACGGCGTCGACGTTGGCGAAGGCTTTGTGGCGGCCATCGGCGACGACCTGGGCGAATTCGGTGAAGGTCTTGATGATGAGTTCTTGGACGTAGGTTTTTTCGAGTTCGGTGCGTGGTCTGCCGCCGTTGAGCATGTCTTTCATGGCGCCGGAGCGGTAGACTTCGGATTGGACGCCGATTTTGTCCAGCAGGGCGGTGTAGTTGAGGGTGGACATGATGACGCCGATGCTGCCAGTGAAGGTGTGGCGGTTGGCGATGATCCAGTCGCTGCCGGAGGCGATGAAGTAGCCGCCGCTGGCGCCGAGGGCGTGCATGCAGGTGACCACGGGCTTGCCGGCGTCGCGGCATTGGCGGACCTCGTTGAGGATTTCGTCGCTGGCGGTGACTTCGCCGCCGGGGGTATTCATGTCGATGATGATGGCGACGACGCTGTCGTCCTCGCGGGCGTAGCGCAGTTCATTGCAGATACGGCGGGCGCTGGCGGCCTGATAGACGTCCGACGACGTGATGACGCCGTTGACGCTGATGACGGCGATGGTGTCTGGGCCGCCGCCGGGGCGGATGACTTCGGTGACAATCTTTGGGGCGGGTTTGGTGATGGTGCTTCCAGAGGACAAATCGAGTTTATCCATGGCGCTGGCGATGACGCCAATGATGGCCATGGTGGCGAAGAAGGCGATGGCGCAAAAGACGATTGCCAACAGGCAGCCGACTTTGCCGGCGCGGCTTTTGCGTGGTGGCGGTGGCTGGTGGAGCAGCGGACAGCAGGGCGGCTGTACGGGCGGTGGCGGTACGGGCGCAGGCGGTGGCGGTACGGGCGCAGGCGGTGGCGGTACGGGCGGTGGCGTGGGTGGTGGGTTGTTGGTTGTTGCTGGGCTGGTGGTGGCGTTTTGTGTGGTATTGTCGTTCATGATCGTCACTTCTCCAGCTGAGAATTGTTTGGTGCATTCACTGCCGGGCTTGGGGTACGGCGGGAGCTTCTTTCCCGGGTGCCGTAGTCGTCTCTGAGTTCGTAATCGACGCCTTCGCGGGCGAGTCGGCCGTAGAGGACTTTTAGGTAGCCGGTATCTCTGGAGAGGGTTGGGATGCCGGTTTCAGAGACGTAGTACTGTTGTTGGCGGAGTTTCACTTCGCCGGCGACCATGCTGTAGATGGCGTATGAGTAGAGTCGTGGGCGTACTTGGACGAGGACATGGATGGCGCTGCTGCTGTCGGCGTCCATCTGTGGTTTTGAGCCGGAGATATAGGGGCCGATGCGGAAAGTGCCGTAGACATTGTCGTCATCATCGACGCGTAGGCAGTAGATGGTGCCGATGCCATCATTGAAGAGCATGAGTGAGACTTGCAGGCTGGCGATCATGGCGGTGTCATTATCGGCAGGCAAGCCGATGTTTTTTTCCAGGATGCGGGTTCCTTCGCGGACTTCGAAAGTCGTGGAGTTTGACTGGTGGATATTTGGGAGGCGGGCGTGTTCGACGTTGGCGGAGACGGTATAGACGTCTTCGCGTTGCAGGTCATAGAGCGCGTTGAGGGTGAGGGTGAGTTCGCGGCGTTCGCCGGGGCGGAGGATGATGCCGCGGAGGGGATTGGCGTTGGGATCCAGTAGTGAGACGATGTTTCGGGACTGGGTGTCGATGGTGAAGGTGAGTTTGCCGGAGTCCTGGAGGTCTTCGCCGCCGAAGATGAGGGTATTACCGCTGTAGTTGTGGATCAGCAGGGTCAGGTCGATCTTTTCATAGCGCAGGTAGCGTTTGAATTTGGCGTCCAGACGCAGCCCGATTTGGGCGGCGGCGTTATGGGCGAGGACGAGGAGGAGTAGTGCGGGGAGCAGCCAGAGGGATCGGGTTGATGAATGCATGATGATGGTCCTATGTATGGCGCTGCAGTTTGGTGATGATGGTATCAGCGACGGCTGCGGGGTCCCAGCCTTTGCAGCATTCGCCGGGGCTGATGGGGCAGACACGCTGGAAACAGGGGCTGTTGGGGCATTGGCTGTGAATGATCTGGTGCAGGCCTTCTTCGCCGTAGGGGCCGGTGAGGGTTGGATCGGTGGCGCCGAAGAGAGCGATGCAGGGCAAGCCCAGCGCGGCGGCGATGTGCATGGGGCCGCTGTCATTGGTGAGCAGTGCCTGCGACTGTTCCAAGAGAGCAGCCAGAGTTAAGACAGCGGTGTTGCCGGCGAGGTTCGTCGGCTGGCAGATTTTGGTCATGGCGCGGAGTTTTTCACCGTCGGCTTGTTCGTTGGGGGCGCCGAGGAGCCAGCAACGCAGGCCGGGTTGACGCCGCGCGCATTCGTCAAGGACGGCGGCAAAGAAGGCCAGCGGCCAGTTTTTGCTTGGCCAGCGCGAGGAGAAGCCGACGGCGAGGATGGGGCCCGTGCCATGGAGTTTGGTCAGCAGGGCTGACGCTTCGGCGCGTTGCGTGCTGGGGATGGCCAGTGGCGGCCGGCGTTCGGGGGCGTCGCTGGGGAGGACCTGCCGTACGAGCGAGAGATTTTTGGCGACGGCGTGGCGGGTGTCGGCAGGCACGCTGTATTTTTCCGTGTAAAAGAGCCAGGCGCCTTCGCGGGCGTGTTTGAAGCCGGCGCGGCGCGGGGCCTTGCTGAGTCGGCTGATGATGCCGCTGCGGAGGAGTCCTTGGAAGTCAATGGCGAGGTCGTAGGGTTCGGACTGGAGGTCTTTGACGAAATTGCGCAGAGCGCTTGCGGAAGCGAGCTGGTGGCGGGGAAATTTGACGACGCGGTCGATGCCGGGGCAGAGTGCGGTGATGGCGGCGAGCTTGTCGTTGACGACCCAGGTGATCCTGGGTGCTTCGGGCAGCGAGCGCCGGATGAGGTCGACGGCGGGGAAGGTGTGAATGACATCGCCGAGGCTGCTAGGTTTGACGACCAGGATGCGCAATGCCGGTTCTCCGTGGTGGCGCGGTCGCGTCAGCAGCCGTAGCCGAGGCGTTCAGCGAGGCGCGAGGGCAGACCGGCGTCGAGTATTTTTTGCTGGCAGGTTTCGATATCGTAGGGGACGCGGTGTAGGGCGACAGTGTTGTCTTTGGTGTCGTAGGTGGCGAAGGACGCCCGGATATCGCCATCGCGGGGTTGGCCGACGCTGCCGACGTTGACGAGGTACTTGTGGTTTGGCATGATCCGCATCTCTTCGAAGCTGCTGGCGGTCACTTCCTGCTGGCTTTTGACATAGAGCATGGGCGTGTGGGTGTGGCCGCAGAAGCAGAGGGGCATGCTTTGGTACTGGAGGCAGGTTTCGGCGCTGTAGCGGTCGAAGATGTAGCCCCACATGCGGGGGTTGTCAAGCGTGCCATGGACGAGTTGGAAACGGACGCCGCCAGGTTTGATGATGTCCTTGGTGTAGGGCAGGTCTTCAAGCCAGAGGCGCTCTTCTTCGCTGATTTGGGAGCGGGTCCATTTGACGGCCTGGGCGGCCTGTGGGTTGAAGCCGTAGAGTTCGAGCTGGAGATTGGCGACGTAGTCGTCGTGATTGCCTTTGACGACGGCTTCGGGTTTGAGGCCGCGGAGGATTTCCATGCACTCGTGGGGGTTCGAATTGTAGCCCACGACATCGCCGATGCAGAGATAGCTATCGACCTTGAGTTCAGCTGCTCTGGCAAGGACGGCGGTCAGTGCCTCCAAGTTGCTATGGATATCGCCCAGAATTGCATATTTCATGATGACTGGCTACCTGTATGCATGGGTCTCACCCCGGTGGCTGATAGCACGGGAAGGCCGTTGGCTACTCATTCTCTGACTGAAATCCCCCCGCAGCCGGCGGCACAGGGCAAGCTATGTCGGGCGGGCGTGGTCGGTATTCGGGTTAAGCCGGAAGCCCTTGCCGGCGACCGGATGCAAACGCTAACTTTATTCCATCTTGACAGACTATGCAACCGGCGGACGCGGTGAAATACGACTGGCTGGTAATCGGTCACTCATTGATAATTGAGCCATAGTGCTTCTGGCTGAGTCAAACGTGCCCGTTTTCCTGGCCGCGAAGCGGCAGAAGCGCTGAAAGCGCGAAACAGTCCAGCCTAGGGCAAGCACGCTGAAAGCGTGCGCCGCCCTGGGTACAACGGCGACTATGGCCGTGTTCCTCGGCTCCTTTTGCCCCAGTCGGCGAAGCTGACTGGGGCAAAAGGAGCAATGGAACTCACTTGCTTACCTGGGATTGACATCGGCGGCAGGTTTGGCCGCCATTATCAATGGGTGACCGATTCCGACCCACGTAAGCGTTCAGTAACCGCCCCGACGGGGAAAACACCGGGGGCAATTTGCAGGTAACCCACGGCCAACCGTCGCCCAGCCATTCGACCTTTATTTCCGCGCCCTTTGCGGCAACGGGTTTCATAGGCGCCATTGATACCGTGTGGACCACGGCAAAAGCGCAGCCCGCTTCGTGCGCGCGACCTTATAGGATGGGGGCCCCCTACGGTGGGGGGGCTGATTTCAAGAACCGCAGGAAAAATAGTCAAAAACTCGCCCCTTGACAAGCAAAAAAGACACCGA
>JAQWBY010000536.1 GCA_028706165.1 Lentisphaeria bacterium
CCAGCATAACGCCCCGGTAGGACCGAACCAGGCTGCATTCCTTGCGGTAGGCCCACAATGAGATGACCAGCGCCGCCAGTGCGCCCGGCACAGCCCCCCAGCACGTCAGCACACCCACCCAGAAACAACTGCTGGCGATGAGATCATAGCGAAGTCGCGTCACCCGACGGCCCTGCCCATCGCTGCCATTCTGCGCCGCAATGCAGGTCGGACAGAGGCATTCGCCAGCAAAATCCACGGCGCACAATGCGCAGAGAAAACGCCCGCACTGGCCACAGACGGCCTCGGCGACTTTCTCGGCGTGAAAAAAACAGCTGCTGTCCTCGGCCAGCACCCGTCGGCTGCCGTGCACCACCCGCGCATCCCGCAAGGCCGCCGGATAGAGCCGGTAACGCAATTCGCGCCCACATCGGGGACAGCGCGCCGCCATCTCCGGCGACAACCCGATCGGCAGGGTCAACGCCGTTGCGCACGCCGGACATCTTGGCTCTATCATAGTCGTTGCGCCTCTCGAATGTCCCTCTGCTATAGCTCAGGACAGCTACGGCTTGCCCGTCCCTCTCATGGTTCCGAGATGAGCTCCAGGCGAATGTCGTCCAGCAAAATCTCCACGCCATTGATAACCGTGCCGTAGGCGCCGGTTTCAATGGCCGAACCGAGGAACCGCTCGTCGTCCTCCAGATGCAGCACGACGCTTAGTTCCTGCCACTCGCCCTTGCGCCTCATGTCGTAAGGCGTTCCGTTCTGGTTGGACAGCCATTTGTCTTCCAAGTCGTGTATGGCCAGCTTGGGATGCGGTACCCCGCGAACGTCGTCGGGATAGGCCATCACCTTCATTTTCATGCTGAGGCGATAGCTGCCCCAGGGCACCGTCTGCGTCAGCTTCCCCACGCCAACGTAATTCCACGCGTTCTTCACTTTGTCGCCAAAAAAGCGCAGGCAGCGGCTGCCGTCCACGCCCTGCCCGACAACGACTTCGCTCTGAAAGTCCTCGCTGGTCGGACCCCACGCCGTCTCCCGCGCCGCGTCATCAAAATTGTCTTCGTACACCAACACGGGATACTCCTTGGTGGCAGCGACGACTTTCACCACGCCAGCGATACAACCGCCAGCCGCGTCGCGATTGGCACAGGCCAGCTTGATCGCCCGCTCATTCTCCGGCAGAACCAGGCCGACCCGCAGCTCGTAGTCGCCAACCGGCAAGTCCGCCGGCAAATCCAAAAAGCCGCTCTGGAGAATTTCCACGCCGGGCTTCCACGCTGTGGTCGGCTCCGCCGGGAACTGCCGCGTCGTCAACACGGGCCGCTCTTCGCCGGCGCGCCAGAGGCTGATGTCGGTCACAAAGCTCATAGACGGCGCCGCCAAGCCATCGTTGGTCCAGGTGATGGTCACCGGGAAGCGCTTGGCATTGCCCGTCGTCACCTGGTCAAGATAGCTCACGGCCGTCGGCCGCAGGCGGTAACCGATCTTGCGCGCCACCCGTCGCAATTCCGCCTCGACCTCCGGATGCACATTATCGCCGTAAATGCCCAAATTGCTGTTCAAATACGATATCGGCTCCGACAACACCACGTCGATGGTCTGCGGCAAACTCCAGTTCTTCTTCACCATCCCGTTGTAGCCGGAATGGAACTCGTAATTGCAGAGTACGCCCTTTTCCGCGTAGGGCTTGTACAGCCATTCCCCGCAGAAATAGCTGGCGCCATTGTGCTTCAAACCGTCCTGCCGGAAATGCATCCCGCGCAGAAACGCGAAGTCGTTGATCACGTGGTTTTTCTGCCCGCCGACATTGAGGAATATCCGCGTGCCGCGCGGCATGTACTGATGATGCGCGTCAATAATGCGCCGATATGCCATGACATACCGGTAGTGGCTGTAGCCCGTCGCCGCCAGCTGCTCGGGCGTCCAGCGCGCCAAATGCATCTCGCCCCACTCACCAATGGCGCCAATGTCCATGAACTCAATGCCCGGCCGCCCTTCCAGCCATTTGCCCAGCGCCTGCAGAAAAATCTCCTGCTGCTCAAGGTAGCGTTCGTCCCAGAATACCGGATCGTGCTGCAGCTGCTTGGTCAACGCGACGTGTTCCACTGAGGGCACGCCAAGATCAAAAACCCACTTCGGCGTCACATACTCATTCCGCGAATGCATGTTCTGGCTCATCACCCGGAAAGCAATCGGTATGCCACGCTTCACATACCACGCGTCATGAAACGCCCCCAACACGTCATCAAAACGATACACCCCCGGCTCCGGATTGAGCGTGCTCCAGTCATAACGGCAATACGCCACCCCGCATACCTCGTTCGACCAATGCTCCGCCGACAAGCCCATTGGTGGATACTGATGATAAACGCCCATCCCCGGATTAAACAAGATGTCGTCACTGGCCGCCGGTTGCACCTCCACCCGCGCCGCACTGACCACTACACTCGCGCACAACCCAGCTAACGATAATACCACTCGACGCATCATGATCCGCTATCTCCTTGCTTGCCCGTATGA
>JAQWBY010000125.1 GCA_028706165.1 Lentisphaeria bacterium
CCTGGGCTGGTATGTTTCGCGCTTTCAGCGCTTCTGCCGCTTCGCGGCAATAAATGCCGCGATCATAACAGGCTGTTTTGCTGAAGCTTAAGGCACTATGAAATTTGTTAAGTGAAGAGCATTGGACCCATGGGACGTCTGGGACATATGGGACGGAGAGGGTAGAAAAAGATGACTATCTGCCATACGTCGCATACGTCCTCTACGTCGCATACGTCCCATCATTGTTTACTTGCCAAACCCGACAACGCTGTACTTTTTTTGCCAAAAAGTGCGCCTAGTGCTTGTTTCCTGCATGAAAAATGGTATTTTAGGATGGCCGCTCTTACTAGTAGTAATTCTTATATAGCTACACGGGTATATTGGAAAGGTTAATCATGCAAAGGCGTTTTACTCTGATTGAGCTTTTGGTTGTCATTGCGATCATCGCCATTTTGGCGGCAATGCTGCTGCCGGCGCTGAGCAAGGCGCGTGAGAAAGCGCGGAGCATTTCCTGCACATCGAACGTGAAGCAGATTGCGCTGAGCGCCAACATGTATTCGGATGACTATGCGGACTTTCTGCCCTGTGCTTGGATGAACAACACCGAGATTTGGGCGAAGGTTCTTTACCCCTATGTCGGCGACAAGAAGGTTTTTGACTGCCCGTCTTATGTGGGCACCCATGCCGACTTGAAAGTTGACGGCGATTGGCTGAACGAATACGGCTGGAATTATCACAGCTATGACGCGTCAACCACAGATTACGACAATAAGGGCGCCTTGGGCTTCAAGCATCCCAGTGATCCCCGTGGCGGCCCGGTGACCCGCGGGAACATCCCTCACCCCAGCGAGATGATCATGATGGGCGATAGTCGGCAGGCCAATGCAGGGCCCTACCTCGGCCCGCCCTCCAATCTGGGGTGGGTTCCCAATCACCATAATGACGGCTGCACTATCGGCCATGTCGACGGCCGCGCGACGTGGTATAAGCGCCTCACCCTGACTTCTCCCGGCAATCAGCGCATGTGGAAAAAGACCGGCAAGTAAGTCTTCGCACTACACGCACAGGAGACAAAGCGTTGTTCGCAGCGGTGTTATAAGGTTCACGATGAGCTGGCAATAACCGTCGGTGCCCGCGTTGCCTGGCCCCGCTCAGCTTGCGGATCCGGTATCAATGACTGGCCACTATGTTTTGACTTTGCCGAAGCGGCAATAAAAGCCTTGCGCCGACATGATAATTTTGCTAGAATGACCAAGCACGTGTTATTCCGGTCGCCCACGTGCAGTTTTTTTGCCGTGGCGATGTTTGTTACGTAGAAGCAAAAGAAGGGCTGGATTACAATGCGAAAAGTCTTTACCCTGATTGAACTCTTGGTGGTTATCGCGATCATCGCCATTTTGGCGGCGATGCTGCTGCCGGCCTTGAGCAAGGCGCGTGAGAAAGCGCGAAGCATTTCCTGCACGTCGAATATCAAACAGATTGCGCTGGGCGCCAACATGTATTCGGACGATTATGCGGACTTCTTGCCTTGTTACAAGATGAGTGACGTCTTCTGGGGCAAGCTGCTTCATGCCTATGTGGGCGACATCAAAGTCTTCAACTGCCCGTCGTATGTGCCGTCTGCGACTGCTCTTGCGGCCTTGTTGATTCCCGACACGGACAAGGACTGGCATAACGAATACGGCTGGAATTACCACTCCTATAACTACTCTACCGATTATGCCACCTATGGCGCGTTGGGCTATGTGTATCCCGGCAGTGACACTCGCGGCGGTCCGGTGACGCGGGGTAGCATCCCCCATCCCAGCGAGATGATCATGATGGGCGATAGCCGGCAAAGCAGCCCGGCAGCGGTAATTGGGCCGGCTTCGACATCGACCTTTGTTCCCAATCACCACAATGACGGCTGCAATATCGGCCTGGTGGACGGCCATGTCGCCTGGTACAAGCACGCCGCGCTGATCTCTCCCGGCAACGCCCGCTGGTGGAAAAAGACCGGCAAATAACTCGCCGTTCTGGTGGCAAGGCATCGCCTCCGCCAGTAAGCGCAGACATTACACACCGCCGCCAACCGCATCATGCTGTTGGTGGCGGTATTTTTTTTGTCGTTTTTGGGGTGAGAAATAGTATGGAATAAACTGCAAGGAAAGTCGCAAGTCGTTGACACAATGAATAGTGTGAGAATCTTTGTTCTGTGGCTATAAATCGCCTCGCTTCTCTTGCGTTGTCGAGGCATTATTGTTATAATCACTAGCGGACAATGGCAATGGACGATTTTCGACTTGGCGGGGAATCTCTTCCATTCAGACTACCGAAAGGGCACTGGCTATGCGCAAGTTATTCACTCTTATTGAGTTGCTGGTGGTGATTGCGATCATCGCGATTTTGGCGGCAATGCTGCTGCCCGCCCTGAGCAAAGCTCGGGAGAAGGCGCGGAGCATTTCCTGCACGTCGAACATCAAGCAGATTACGTTGGGTGCCAATATGTATTCTGACGATTACAGAGACTATCTGCCCTGCGCCTGGATGAACAACACGATTGAGTGGTCGACGCTGCTCAATGCCTACGTGGGCGACATCAAGACCTTCAATTGCCCGTCCTACGTATCGACCATGGCCAACGAGTACGGCTGGAATTACCACTCCTATAACGGGTCAACCGATTATGCCGCCAACGGCGCCCTGGGCTTTAAACACCCTGATGATCCCCGTGGCGGCCCGGTGACGCGAGGGGAAATCCCCCACCCCAGCGAGATGATCATGATGGGCGACTGCCGGCAGAGCAGCCCCGGCCCGTACATCGGTCCGGTAGCCACCACGAGTTTTGTTCCCAAACACCACAATGACGGCTGCAATGTCGGCCACATTGATGGCCATGTTTCCTGGAACAAATGGGCAGTGCTGGTTTCGCCCGGCAACTACCGCTGGTGGAAGAAGACCGGACAATAACTGGTAGCGATCAGAGTCAGAACGCCGAGTATAACGATGGTCTTGGAGAGGAGCACACAGTCATGAAGAAGCTAGCGGGGTTCACGCTGATTGAGTTGCTGGTCGTGATTGCGATTATTGCCATTCTGGCGGCGATGCTGTTGCCGGCGCTGAGTAAAGCGCGGGAGAAGGCGCGGGCAATCGGCTGTCGCAACAACCTCAAGCAGATTGGCACGGCGATGATACTTTATGTGGATGAAAACAATGGTACCTACGTCCCCATGATGGTGGGCAACTGGTCCTCGCCATTCTGGCAGGACATGCTCAGTTCGGTGCTACCCGGCACCACGAGCAATCTCGGGCGGAACAAGTGTTTTTACTGCCCCTCCGAAGCCAAGCACCACAATATCGCGGACTACGGCAACAATCAGCGAATCATTTCGAATTGCATGTGGAGTACCGCTGCGTCGGTAACGCAGAGCCAAATTACCCGCCCATCGGAGATTTCGCTGATTATGGACTCCAAAGAGTACGTCACGTCCTCAAGCACCTACTATGGGGCCTGGTACACCAACGTGCACTCGTCGACGTTCTATAACGCGCCGCTGACAGCGAACACGGCCGGCCCAGGATGGGGCAATCTGCCGCGGCACGGCAACGAAATGAACTATCTGTTCTGTGATGGCCACGTCGAGGGCATAAGTCAGAATGTCATGGCTGCGAACTGCCGTAAGCTGTTCGGAATCGATTCGCTGTAGGTTCGACAACCATATAGCCGAAACGCTCTGGTGTTGACGGCGAGAGAGGAAGTCGTCAGCACCAGAGGTTTTTTGACTACATAAGCTCCCAACAAGCACCCAAGAAGCCCCCGAAAAGAACAGAAACAGGAGACAATGCATGCGGCGTTATTTCACCTTGATAGAGTTGCTGGTCGTGATTGCGATTATTGCCATTTTAGCGGCGATGCTGTTGCCGGCCTTGAGCAAGGCGCGGGACAAAGCCCGGAGCATCGCCTGTCGCAATAACTTGAAGCAGATAGGCACGGCGGTGATGCTCTATACGGATAGCTACAAAGAGTATTATCCGCCCATGGGCAACTGGAAAGTGCCTTTCTGGCAAGACAAGCTCAACGAGGTCCTGCCGGGCACGACGGGCAATCTTGGACGCAACCCCTGTTTCTACTGCCCATCGGAGGCAAAGCACCACAACATTGCCGACTATGGTTGCAACCGGAATATCATCAGAAATTTTGACAATGGCGGCACGGAGGCCGCCGTGTGTCTGGCAGATATCAAGCGGCCATCGGAGCTGGCGGTGATCATGGACTCGAAGGAGCCTAGTGGCGACCAGGGGTCGTGGTACACCAACGTGCATGATACTGGTGGTTTCCAAGCCAATCCGCTGACCACATCGACGGCCGGTCCCGTGGGCAATGCCAGCTATCGTCCCCGGCATAATGGCGGCGCGCACTACCTCTTCTGCGATGGCCATGTGGATGGCCTGAGCCACCAAAATATGGCCGCAAGTGTTGTCAAGATGTTCAGAAACAACTAGCGGCAGCGCCGGCGGCGGCCATCCGAGCCGGCGAACGTAATAATGAACGTAAGAACAGCGCGGGCGCAAATCGAAGGGATTTGCGTCCGTTTGTTTACACGGCCGGCTTGGTGGCGCGCATGGTTGGTGCCATGGTGTTATGTGGCTGGCTTGGGTCGATAGCATCATAACAACATGAGGCCCCCCCATGAGACTACCGATGGTCGTACTTAGTTCGCTGACGTTGGCCTGTGCGGCGCAGGAGCTCCCTTGGCATTTTCCGGAGGCGTCCCGGCGGCAGTGCTTGGAGATAAGCAGCAGTGTTCGTCGCGTGTCGCCACCGGTGACCGTCAAGCTGGCCGACGCGGAGCGCTGTCGGCTGATTGTGCCGGAGAAGGCCGATGAGCCTTTGGCGTGTCATGTGGACGGCGATGCCGTCAGTTTCGTGCTCCCGAGCGAGGTCGCGCCGGCGCGGCTGGCGCACGTGCTGGTGTACTGGTCTGACGCAGTCGGCTGGCAGCCGTCGCCGCGGCTGGCGGCGGTACCGGAGCCGCAGGACGACTTTGCGCGTATTGTCCTTGGCCATGACTGGGATTTTGCCGATGACCAGTGCGGCATCCAGACCTGGGGTGACCGTCCGGAACACATTGGTCCGGTGACGATTGAGGATGGCTGGCTGAAGGTGCCGGTGACGGGCAGCGACCCCTATTTCATTTGGGGAACGATGTTCGGCACGCCGCCGGCAGACGACCCCTTCAAACTTGATTCGTCACTCTTCAGCATGCTCGAACTGCGGGTGCGGCAGAGCCAGCCGGACCTGCAGTGGGGCTATTTCGTTACTGACGCGACGGGCACCTACCGCAAGGGCACCTTCAAGGTGCCGGGTATGGGGCCTCACACCATCCGCGTAGACTTGTCCCGCAGCCAGCCTGATTTTTGGGATGGCCGCTTGATCCGGGCGCTACGCATTGACCTGCCCAAGCAGGCCGGCATCACCGCCTGGGTGGACTATGTCCGCATGCTGCCACTGCAGCCGAAAGTTTCGCGGCTGCCGGTGCTTCGGCAGGACGATCTGGCCACGACAGCGACGACCGCCAGCTGCGAATTCTCGGCCTTGCCCACGGCCCTCACGGCGGGCGCCGAGATCGCGCAGCGGGTCGTTGTTCGCGCTGCCGCAGGCGGCGTGCTGGCTGACCGGCCACTATGTTGGGTCGCGCAGATGCAGGCCGCCAAAGGCGACGTCGAAACGCGTTATGGCTTGGCTCGTACCGATGCCGCTGGCAGCTTCATGCTGCCGCTGACTGCGCCCAAACGTGCCGGGACCATCGCCCTCAGTGTCGGCCTCGCGGATGACTTCGGCCGGCAGAGCAAGGCGGCCAAGACTGATATCCCGGTGATACCGGCGGCGACCACGTCCTACGAACTGCGTCTGGAGCGCTCCTTTGTCCTCAGCACGGCGACGACGCAGACTTTGTCGGTGTGGGGGCTGGACGAATTTGGCAACCGGCAAGCGGTGGCCATCGCTGCGCCGCGCTGGCAGGGCGCCGAAATCGCTCAGGGGCCCTTGCAGGGCAATCCGGCGACGGTGACCGTCGCGGTGCCGGCGACGCCACAGCGCGACCACGTGATATTGCTTGAAGATGCCGAGGGGCGTCGTGGCCAGACCTGGTGCAGCGTGATCGCGCCCATGCCCAAGCAGCGGCGGGACGCCATCAGCATTGGCCCCAGTGGCTATCTGCAGCATCCCGACGGCGCCCTCTTCACGCCCTTCGGCGGCCTCTACGCCAACTGGCCGCACGGCAAGCCTGCGGAAAATGGGCGGCTGCAGCGTTCGCTGGACCTCTTCCCCTGTGGGCCCACCAACTACCGGTACGGCTACCCGTGGGCGCCGGACGTGGAGCAGATGGTCAAGGACTACTTGGAGCACTGCGCGTCGCGGGGACTGACGGCGCTGCGGCTGATGCTGCGTAATATGGACTTGGTCGGCAAAGTGGACCGCACCCAGCTGCAGGCCGTGCTGCACATGTTCGACTTGGCGCGGCCGCTGGGTATCAAATTCAACGTCGCCCTCTGCGAAGACTACGTCAAACCGCCCTATGGCAACAGCCAGGTGCTGGAGAGGGTCGTTATGCAGCATTACAGCGAGGACGAACTGGCGGCATTGCCGCCACACCGCCGGCGCTTCCTGGTGGAAAAACGCCTCCTGGTCAATCCCTATGACCGCTACCTCGACGAAGATGTGATCGCCTGCCAGAAGGACTACTTGCGCGAGCTGATTCCCATCTTGGCAGATCGCGAAGAGATCTTCTGCTACGAGTTCGAGAACGAGATGAAACGGCCGCCCATGTCGTGGTGTAATGACATCTCGGACTTCATCCGTTCCATTGATCCGCACACGCTGATTCTGGCCAATCCCCATCCCATCCTGTGGCCGGCGCCGGTGCAGTGGCGCGAATCGAACATTGATCTGTTCTGCGATCATCCCTACAACACTGGCAGGCCCGATGCCGACCGCGGCGCGCTGATGTTCACGCGGGCCAAGTGGTGCATGGCGTCGGGCAAGCCGTCGCTCACCGGCGAGGGCGGTGTCTTTCCGGCGTCTTACTGGTCGCGTGCGGGCGTGGACTACGACAGTGTCATCGTCCCCCATGGCACCCGTTTTGCCCGCGACCAAGTGTGGCTGTCCCTTACCGCCGGCTATGTCGGTGTCATGTACTGGACGGTCGATCTGGACAGCAAGGCCAACGAGCTGGGCAAGCCCACGCGCGTGCTCGCCGCTCTTGGTGCCGACCTGCGCAGTTTCCAGCGTCGCCGCCCGCCATTGGCGCTGGCCATGCCCGCCGACGATTCCAAAAACAACGCCTGCTTCGCGCTGGTGTGGAAGCTCATGGCCCTCGGCGCGGATTTTGATACCGTGCCCGCTGCCGAGGCCGCCGGGTATCCAGCAGTGCTGGACCTCGCCACACTCGACTTGGACCAGCTGCCGGCGGTACCGTCCTTCGCGCGGCCTGCGGACGGTTATCAGGCGACGGCGCTGGTAGCGAAGGACGGCCAGGCGCTGATTTACTTGCGCAATGCCGCCGCCATCGTCAACCCGGATCCCATGCTCCCGACGGTGTATGTGCGCGAGGTCCGCGAAGCGCGGCCAGCGCTGGCCTTCGCCGCTTTCCCCTACACGAGCTGGCAGGCATACGACCTCAATGAGGACAAACTCGTGACCCTGACCAGGACGGCCGATGGCCTGGCCTTGCCGCCATCAACCCACGATTTCGTGCTCTATCTCAAATAGGACTCTGCAGTGCATCGGGCGCGTTTGGTTGCGCCTGGCGCTGCTAACAAAGGACAAACCATGCAGAACGCCTTGCTTCGCAACGGGTACTTCGCACAGACAATGACCGCCGACGCGGGCCTCTTGCCCCTGTCGTTTCGCTATGGCGGCCAGCTCCTTCACGGCATTCCCGCGAGCTGGCGGCCGCAACGGCGGCTAGAGACCATCGACAGTTGCCGGCAACGCGTCACCTTGAGTGGCAGCGATCCCGCCAGCGGCCTGCGCCTGTGCTTCGAACTCACGATTTATCGTGACTACCCGGTCTGCGAGTGGATCCTGTGGCTGGAAAATACCGGCAGCGAAGACACCCCGCTCATCAGTGAGCTCATGGGCGCGGATTTGACCCTGCCTATGGCTGCCGGCGCGCCTTGGCGTCTGTGGAGCGGCGTCGCCGAATCCCACGACGACAAAAATTACTCCTACAGCACGACCGCGCTGGCTCAGGGTGACAGCCTCGATTTTGCCAATCGCGGCGGTCGCCCCAGCGACGGTGCATTTCCCTACTTCCGGCTACTGGGCGACGACGGCGGTTACGCGCTGGCCATCGGCTGGCCCGGCCAATGGCAGTGCCACTACGTGGTTGGCGCTGATGGCGTGCAGTGGCGTGCCGGGCAGGGTGAGCTGGCCTGCGTTCTCCGTCCCGGCGAGCGCATCCGCACGCCACGGCTGACCGTCATGAATTTCACTGCTGCGGACGACCCGGTGAACAGCTGGCGCGCGTGGTATCGCGCGCATATCCTGCCGCGTGCTGCTGCCGGCGTGCCCCTGCAGCCGCGCCTCTGCGGCTACGCCCGTCGCGGCGCCGACATCGAGCATTGCAGCGAGACCTGTGAGACCCAGCTCGGCTTCATCCGTGACGCTCGCGCCAAAGGCTTCCACTTCCAGAGCTGGTGGATTGACGCCGGCTGGTACCCCTGCACCCTGCCACCTGAAAAGCGCGTTGCGGCGCCATGGATGGCCAGCAAGCCCACGCATTGGGTCTATACGGGTGACTGGCGCCCCGACCCGGCGCGCTTCCCCCAGGGTCTCAAGCCCATCGCCGACGAACTCGCCCGTGAGGACGCCGAGTTGCTACTGTGGTTCGAGCCCGAACGCATCTTCGCCGGCCTGGGAACCGACGGCATGCCCGACGACTGGTGGATCAAATTGCCCGGCAATGTCAATTCCCTGCTCAATCTCGGCAACCAGGACTGTCGCCAAGCCCTGACTGACAAGATCAACCGGCAAATCCGTGACAATGGCATCCGCGTCTATCGCCAGGATTTCAATTTTGACCCGCTGCCCTACTGGCGTCAGGTCGACGCCGCCCAGGGCCCGCAACGCCAGGGCATGTGCGAGAATCTTTACATCCAGGGCTACTTGGCCTACTGGGACTCGCTCCTGGCCGCCAATCCCGGACTGTGGATCGACTCCTGTTCCTCCGGCGGTCGCCGCAATGACCTTGAAACCATGCGCCGTGCCGTGCCACTGCATTACAGCGACTACGGCTATGAGCTCTATGTGGACAAACAGCGCTACCACCACGTGCTCTATGAGTGGCTGATGTACTTCAAAGACGCGCAGAAATTCTGCCTGCAGGACAAGGATAGCGCTATCGACGACTTCGCTTCCACGGCGAGTCTGGCACCCATGACCATGCTGCCAGTGTGTTTCCCGGAGGTTTTTGACTACGACAGCATGCTGGCCATGGCTGAGCGCTGGTCGCAGTTGCGGCCTTTCCTCATTGATGGCGACTACTACCTGCTCAGCGAGGACGTCTTTGGCGCCGACCGCTGGCTGGCAAGGCAGTTCCACGATCCGGCCAAGCAGGCCGGCGCAGTGATTCTCCTGCGCAATGAACAGGCGCCTGATGCGACATTCCAGCTCCGCCTGCGCGGTCTGGACCCCGAGAGCGATTACATCCTCTGCGATATCCGCGATGGCCGACAGCACACCGCTACCGGACGGCGCTTCAGCAAAGAGGGCATGGCTATCGCGCTGCCCCAGCGCGGCGCTACCGTGTTGCACTACCACGCGTTGTGACCACGCGCGTGAGTTGGGGCATCCGCAGAGGCCGCAGATTAACGCAGATTTCTTTTTTTGAAAAGGTCTTTGCAAAAGTGATGCCTAGCCCATGGTTACCAGCGTTTTCCGCATCCGTTTGTTTTCAACGCTCGCTGCCGTCGAGACGGCTATTTTCGGCCCGGAGAGATGTAATCGGTCACCCATTGATAATGGCGGCCAGTAATGTCACTATCCGGCACGATGGGATGCAACGTGTCTTGCCAATGTGGCGCCCTCCGGGCGCAATTCTAACTTGTTATCATACCCCGGGTTGCGGCGCCCTCCGGGCGCCTCACCCGGGGTTATGCATGGTGCGGCCCTCCGGGCCGAACTTGGCCGCCCTGGCATTTTATGGCCGCGAAGCGGCAGAAGCGCTGAAAGCGCGAAACATACCAGCCCAGGGCAAGCACGCTGAAAGCGTGCGCCGCCCTGGGTACAACGGCGACCATGTTCGTGTTCCTCGGCCCCTTTTGCCCCAG
>JAQWBY010000126.1 GCA_028706165.1 Lentisphaeria bacterium
GCGATGCCGTCCTTGGCGGCGTAGAGGAAATTGCCGCGCAGGAGCAGGTCGCGGCTGTCGCGAATGGTGATTCCTTCGAGGTTGGCGCGCTGGAAGTCGATGCAGGCCTGGATGGTTTCGCGATTGGGCTGTTCGGCGCGCGGGAGTGATGCGTGCAGGCGGTTGGCGTAGTGGGGATTGAATTGGAGGTCGCGGATCTGCGTGTTGTCGGCGCCGGCGATGGCGATACCGCGGCGGAACATGGCACCGGCGAGGTAGTCGACGATAGTGCCGGTGGCGTCATGGCTGGCCAGGTCGGCGGCTTGCCAGGCGTTGCCGACGGTGACATCGACAAGCCAGCACTGTGGGCCGAGGGTGCGGATGGTCCACGGGTAGGGCACGGGTGCGCTGGCGCGCTGCTGGGGATACCAGCAGGTCAGACCGCGCAAACCGGCTTGGCTTTGCAGGGATAGGAAGGGCCGGCCGGCTTCGTCGCCCTGACCATGGTTAATCATCAAGACCGTGCCGGCGGAGACCGTGTGATGTGGCACGGCAAAAGAGCCGCGCAATTCGACCTGGCTGGGAATCAGCAGGTTGCTACGGAAGGCGTAGAGGCCGGCCGGAGCATAGACCACTGCTGGGCGACCAAGGCTGCCGGCGTGGTCGAGAGCGCGTTGGAAGGCCGGGCCATTGTCCTCAAGAGCGTTGTCGGCGCCGAAATCCGTGACGAGGACCAGCGGCGTGTCCGCCGGGAAGTTCACGTGGCGGTCGTGTCCGGGCGGGCAGAGCGGCGGCAGGGCCGGCGTCTGCAAGGCGTCGGGGATGGGCGCGAGTACCCAGTCGGCTTGCGCAGCAATGGTTTGGACTTGGCCGGACAGGGCAAGAGTGCCGCCGAGGACGCGCCAGCGCTTCACGGCGGCGCCGAAGGTGATTTGCGGCTTGTAAGCGTCGGCGTCGCATTGGATCATCACGAGCTGGCCGGCGTCGGCCTGGCAAGAGCCGCTGAGGAGCTGGCAGCGCTGGCTTGAGAGCGTGCCGCCGCCGCTGAGCTGGATGGCGCGAGCCGGGCTGGAGAAACGGCAGGAGTGGAATTGGGCGACAGTCGTGAAGCGCTCACTGCCCAGGACGGCGTGTTTGCGGCCACTGAAGTCGCAGTTGTAGGCGGAGAGACCGACGCCATTGAGCTCGTTGAGTTCCAGGGCGGTGTCGCAGTCGTCGATATGGCAGTAAGCCATCACGGCGTTGGTGCTGCCGCGCAAGCCCTTGCGGAAGCGCAGGCCGGTGGCCACGCCGCGTATCTGCAGGTCGTAGATGTACTCCCAGTCGGAACGGCCAATGTCCACGCCGATCACGCCAAGACGTGCGAGCGGCTGCTCGGTGGCGTTGTCGGTGATCGGTGGTGCGCCGGGCAGGCCGGAGGCCGTCCAGACGGCGAGATCGATGCGGACATTGTCGAGGCGCCCGATGTCAGTGACGCTATCGATTTCGATGCCGGTATGCAGCGGGCTGAGGCGGACATTGCGGATGGTATGCAGTTCGTTGAAATGGTCGCCGATTTTGATGGCGCGGTAGGGGTTGACCAGTGTACAGTTGATGATGCTCTGGTTGTTGCCGGCATGCGCCGCCGTGGTGGCGATGGTCCACGGGTAGGGCCGGGGCGTATCCAAACGTTGTTCGGGATACCAGAAGACCAGTTCGCGCAGGCCGCTGCCGCGCTGGAGGCCGAAGGTCGGTGGGGTGGCCTCGCCGGCTTGCTCGTGGCGGATCACGAAGAGAGTGCCGAATTCAGTCACTGCCGGCCGGGGATTGTCACCGCGCAGGACAACGCCTTCCTTCACCACGATCGGCGAGTTGATCGCGTACCGCGCCGCAGGTAGGAAAAGCGTGCCGCCGCCGCGCGCGGCGAGGTCGTCAATGGCGCGCTGCAGAGCCGGCGCGCAGTCGCTGTCGGCAGCGGCTGCGGCCGGGGGCACGAAGACGGCGTCGGCCACCGGTAAGTCCGGGGCGGCAAAACGCGTGGCGACGATTCGTGGCTGCGCGGACAGACTCAGGGCGGCAATAAAGAGGGCGCCGAGGATGGTTTTCAACATAGTAGGACTCCTGTATGGGCGACGCGACATGGCGGCAAGTTGTTTAATCCGCAGATTTCTTAATTTATCCGCAGATTACGCAGATTAGCGCAGAATAATGCAGATTCCTTGGTGATCTGCAGATTAGGCAGCGTATTATCGATTTGTTTTGGGGACGGGGTGGCAAAAGCAAAAAGCCACGGTGATTGGCCGTGGCTTTGCTGTCGATGATAGTGCTTCTGCTCTCGGGCTTCGGCGGTGCTCAGGGCATAAGTGGCAGTTTGGTGATGCCTGCGCTGACGAATGCCTTGACCATGCATTTGCCGCTGCGCAGTTCGCCCTGGTTGTGGTTGCCGACATGGCCGTCGGCGTAGGCGCAGTTAGCGCGGTCGCCATGGCGGAGGCCGATGGCGGCGTCTTCGGCGAAGTTGTCGCAGCGGAAGTACCAGAGCCCGCGGCCTTCGACACCGGCGCGGGTGCTGGCGGTGTCGGCGACGGTGATGGTTTCCGAAGGTACTTTCATGCCCTTGAGGTTATACATCAAGGTGAGGGTCGTGTAGGTGTAGAAGTCGCCAAGCTCGGTTTTCTTGTTGTTGGTATTGTTGTTGTAATTGGAGTCCTGTTGGAAATTGGGCATGCCGTAGGTCCGGAAGTAATCGGTGGGGTTGGCAACCTTGGCGCCACTCGGGCAGTAGAGAATTGGGTCGTTGGTCTTAAAGCCGAGCAGCTTTTGCCAAGTGTCATAGGATGAGCCGCTTCGAAGTTGATTGAAGGCGAGGAAGTCTTCGTTTTCCGATGCGTACATGACTTGGTTGAGGGCTATCTGCTTGAGGTTATTGGTGCAGGAGATGCTGCGCGCTTTCTCCCGGGCTTTGCTGAGAGCGGGCAGGAGCATGGCGGCCAAGATGGCGATGATCGCGATGACGACCAGGAGTTCGATCAGAGTGAAAAGGCGATTTTTCAAGGTGTTCTCCTTTGTCTGGGGAATGTTGTAGAAAGATAAGAATCAAGACTAGTTGGAGAGTCGATGGCGTGTTTTTTTTGTGGCTATACCACGATCATGCAAAAAAGGAATTATTACTATAGTGCACTTTTCGTCCGTGGATAGGGGTATTGGCGAATAAAGGGATAAGCTCTGTAATCGGTCACCCATTGATAATTGAGCCATAGAGCTTCTGGCTGAGTCAAACGTGTCCGTTTCCCTGGCCGCGAAGCGGCAGAAGCGCTGAAAGCGCGAAACATACCAGCCCAGGGCGGCGCACGCTGAAAGCGTGCGCCGCCCTGGGGACACCGGCGCTCATGTTCGTGTTCCTCGGCCCCTTTGGCCCCAGTCGGCGAAGCTGGCTGGGGCAAAAGGGGCAATGGAACTCACTTGCTTGCCTGGGACTGACATCGGCGGCATGTCTGGCATCCATTATCAATCACTGACCGCTTACTAAGCTCCTGCGGGGGTGGCGGTTTTGGCGATAGCGAGGACGCGCCTTGGTATAGCTGGCAGGTGTTCAAGCCGTCGCCGCGTCCATCCAGTGCGCTCAGCGCGGCCGCGTCAGTACCGTTGCGGTGAGGCTGTTTTGGGTTATTTTTAGCTGAAAAAACGGCTGGCGGTATTTGCAAACGGGGTTTTCTTCATTAATGTAATGACCCGTTGCAGACAGAGCGCGGGCGTAGCTCAGTTGGTAGAGCGCCACCTTGCCAAGGTGGCTGTCGACGGTTCGAGTCCGTTCGCCCGCTCCATTTTTTGGTGTTTTTTGTCTGCGGGCGTAGCTCAGTTGGTAGAGCGCCACCTTGCCAAGGTGGCTGTCGACGGTTCGAGTCCGTTCGCCCGCTCCATTTTTTGGTGTTTTTTGTCTGCGGGCGTAGCTCAGTTGGTAGAGCGCCACCTTGCCAAGGTGGCTGTCGACGGTTCGAGTCCGTTCGCCCGCTCCAGATCAAGCCGGAATCCACGTGATTCCGGCTTTTTTTGTTCTTTGGCCGGTTATATTTCACAGCGTTGTCAGCAGCTGGCCTGCTTAAGATCGTGTTGTTATTCACCCCTGACCGAGGAATCTTGCATGCGTCCCAAAGCTTTGTTTGTGCTCAATGCGTCGAGTTATGATTTGATCTATGGTCCTGAAGAGCGCGCGGCGATAGCCGAGCTTTGCGAGGTAATAGCGCCGCCACAGACGAAGGAGAGTCTGGCGGCGGCCCCGTCGCTGTTGCGGGATGCCGAGGTAATCTTTTCCGGTTGGGGCGCGCCGCACATGGACGAGGCGTTTATGGCGGCAGCGCCGGCCTTGCGGGCGGTTTTTTATGGTGCAGGTTCGGTGAAGGCGATGGTCAGTGAGGCGCTGTGGCAGCGGGGGATTGTGGTGACCAGCTCCTGGGGGGCCAATGGCATACCGGTGGCGGAGTTCACGGTGGCGGAGATTGTCTTTTCACTGAAGCTGGGCTGGCATTACGTTTTGGCCGGGAAGCGCGAGGGGCGTCTGCCGGCGAAGCGGGCGGTGCCGGGGCTTTACGGCAGCACAGTTGGTCTGGTATCGCTGGGGATGATCGGCCGCATGGTTGCCGAGCGCTTGCGGGCATACGAGGTTAAGGTCATTGCCTACGATCCATTTGTGAAAGCCGAGGCGGCGGCGGCACTCGGCGTCGAGTTGGTCGGGCTGGACGAGGTTTTCGCGCGGGCGGACGTCGTGTCCTTGCACACGCCTTGGCTAAAAGAGACTGAGAAGATGATCCAGGGCCGGCATTTTGCCTTGATGAAGCAGGATGCGACCTTTATCAACACGGCTCGTGGCGCGGTGGTTGACGAAGCGGGGATGATTGAGGTCCTGCAGAATCGCTCGGATCTCATGGCAGTGTTGGACGTGACCTATCCGGAGCCGCCGAAGCCCGGGTCGCCGCTGTACACACTGCCAAATGTGGTGCTTACGCCGCATATTGCGGGGTCGCTCAACCAAGAATGCCGGCGCATGGGCCGTTATGCGGTGGAAGAATGCCGGCGCTATGTGCGCGGCGAGAAGCTGCAATGGCAGGTCACTGAGGCTATGGCGGCGACGCTGGCATAAGGCAGGACGGATGACGTCCGTCACCCTTTTCGCGATTAGTCACTGCTACGGGTATGCTCTATCCCCGTGGCTCAAGTCACCATGAACCCGGCGGCGCGCGATTTTTCCAGCGCAATGCTCCGGTGTTCCAGCCTGGAAGGACATCATAAGCCATGCGTTCTGCTCTCCTCAGTATCATTGGCGGCGTCAGCTTGTCTCTGGCCGCATCGGCCCAACAGCCTCTGTTGAGCTTCAGCGACGCGAGACGCCAGCAGTTGCGCGAGCACCCTGAGTTTGTGAATTTGCTCAAGAAGGCCGATGGCTATCTCAAGGCTCGGCCAATGACGGTTGACGAGCTCAAGCCCAGTGGTCGCGATACCAAGCACTCGACGACGGCTTTCCCGCACGTGGTCGGTCGGCGTCTGAATGACTGGAGTGAGGCGCTGGGCTTCGCGTGGGTGGGCAGCGGCGACGAACGCTATGCGGAGAAGGGCATAGAGTTGCTTTGCGGGACGCTGGCGAATTTTCCGGTTACGCAGCCGTATGTGCTCAAGGGCTTTGCCGGTGGTCGCGGGGACATCATGCGCGGCATCGCTATCGGCTACGGCTTTTTTGCTGGTGTGATGACGCCTGAGCAGCGCGATCAGGTTGCAGTTGTGTCTGATGCCTACGTGGACAATTTTCTCAGCGAGGCGGACAATCCGAAGATCTGGTGGCATGGCATCCACAACTACAACGGCGTCTGTGGTGGTGCGGCGGGTTTGCTGACCATGGCGTTTGCGGACTATCCGGGCATTGCGTCGAAGCAGGGCGAGTGCATTCGCATCATGAAGCGCTGGTTTGATGTGAGTATTGACAAGGAGGGCGCCTACGTGGAGGGCGCGGGTTATTCGCAGTACGGTCTGAGCAACAGCCTGCTTTTTGCTTGGCTGTTACGGGAGCGTGGTGGCGAGGATCTTTTCAAGCATCCGCATGTCAGGCAGCTGCCGCGTTTTTATGCGCAGTCGTTGCTGCCGGGCACGAATATCATGGATGCCCGCAACGACAGTAATTACGGGCGGGTAAACCGCGAATGCTTGCTGCTGGCCTTGGCTAATCGCGATGGCCTGGCGGCTTGGCTGTGGGAGACATCGGGCGTGGACGCCTATCCCTACTCGGTTGTTTTTGGCGATGATTTGCCGCCGTCGACGCCGCCGACGGGGCTGTTGCCCTTGCATCAGCATTTTCCGGATCGCGGGCTTTGCGTCTGGCGCAGTGGCTGGTCGGATCGCGACGTGATGTTCAGCACCGAAGCCGGGCCGTATTATCCGACCACGCATAATCAAGGTGACAAGGGCCATTTCACTCTGTACGCCTTTGGTCAGAATTGGGCCGTGGACACCGGCTATGGCAACGATAGCCATTTTGAGGACAGTCGTTGCCACACCCAAGCGCACAACTGCGTGCTGATTGACGGCAAGGGCCAGGCGCGCAGCGGCAACGGCCATGGCACTAACGGCACGATTGTCGCCTATAACGGCGATGCGCCAGGCGGCTACGCCCTGGCGGATTGCACTGAGGCGTATCAGAAAAATAACCACGGCCTGCCCGGCGCTGGCGCCGAGCTGGCATTGCGTCATCATCTGTTTGTGCAGCCGGAACAAGGCGCGCCGGCCTACGCGGTGGTGTTTGACGATATCCGCAAGGACGCTGCCGAGCACCGTTACACTTGGCAGATGCTGACCTGGGGCAATGTGGCCATTGACGCGCGTCCCAACGGCGCGTTGTTCCGGAATAAACACCGGCCGGAGGGTGACAGCTACGTGTGGACGCCTGTAGGCAAGCTTGATCCGAGCAAGCCGCTGTCGGCAAGTGCGGCCGCCGCAACCGGCAGCTGCAGTTGGGAGTTTGAGACGGCGGTGGCCGGCGACTGGTATCTGTGGGGTTTTGTCCGCGCCATGGGTGTTGACAATGGCAAGAGCGATTCCTTCGTGGTGCGGATTGACGAGCAGGCGCCGATTGACTGGCACATGCCGGGTAGTAGAACTTGGACGTGGGGTCAGGTGACGACCGGCGTCATTGAGAAGACGCCATGGCGAGTCACACTGCCGGCCGGTAAGCACCGCTTGCGTTTCATGACCCGCGAGCCCGAAGCCGCACTAAGCATGGTCGTGCTCACACGCGATGCCAAAGCGATGATGCCACCGCAGGACGGTCACAGTGAGCATATCGGCCTACGCGTGGACGACGCGGTCGTCGCCGGCGGCATGGTCAAGCGGCTGGTGGCGGACGAACCGGCGGCTTTGTCGCGGCTGCTGCTGGCTGTTGATGCGGCCGCGCCGTTGGCGGTGCCGGTGGTGGACGCATTCCGGCCGACGGATGGCCGGCAGCCGGCGTACTTCCCCCGCTTCGGTATTGACACGACGGCGGTCAATCCGCTTTTTGCGGCGGTGCTGGTGCCCCTGCCGGGGGAGCAGGCCGAGCCGGCAGTGGGTTTCGAGCGCAGCGCCGACGCGGTGGAGATCACGGTGACCTGGCCGACGCATCGCGATGTCATTCGCTGGCAGCCAGCAAACCGCGAAAAGCCTGCGTTCACGCGGCAATAAGCATTCTTTTTTATCCGCAGATGACGCAGATTGACGCCGATTGCATGACGCAAATTGGTAGGGGCGACTGGCTGGCCGCCCCTTTTTTTATCTCACGCGAAGACGCGAAGGCGCGAAGAATATGGCGGCATGTCTTGCTGCTGCGCGGCAATCCACGCCGCCGGTTGTAAGACGCAAATTGGTAGGGGCGGACCTGTGTGTCCGCCCTTTTGTCTCACGCGAAGGCGCGAAGGCGCGAAGAAGACGTTTTTTTTCACGCGAAGGCGCGAAGGCGCGAAGAATATGGCGGCATGTCTTGCCGCTGCGCGGCAATCCACGCCGCCGGTTGTAAGACGCGATGTAGGGGCGGACCTGTGTGTCCGCCCTTTTGTCTCACGCGAAGGCGCGAAGGCGCGAAGAATATGGCGGCATGTCTTGCCGCTGCGCGGCAATCCACGCCGCCGGTTGTAAGACGCGATGTAGGGGCGGACCTGTGTGTCCGCCCTTTTTTCTCACGCGAAGGCGCGAAGGCGCGAAGAATATGGCGGCATGTCTTGCCGCTGCGCAGCAATCCACGCCGCCGGTTGTAAGACGCGATGTAGGGGCGGACCTGTGTGTCCGCCCTTTTTTCTCACGCGAAGGCGCGAAGGCGCGAAGAATATGGCGGCATGTCTTGCTGCTGCGCAGCAAGTCACGCCGCCGGTAGGAAGTCGCGAGGTAGGGGGCGGACCTGTGTGTCCGCCCTTTTGTCTCACGCGAAGGCGCGAAGGCGCGAAGAAGACGTTTTTTCTCACGCGAAGACGCGAAGGCGCGAAGAAGACGTTTTTTCTCACGCGAAGACGCGAAGGCGCGAAGAAGAAATCGTTTTTATCCGCAGATGATGCCGATTCGCGCAGATTGCTTTTGGCGGCATGTCTTGCTGCTGCGCAGCAAGACATGCCGCCGGTAGGAAGTCGCGAGGTAGGGGGCGGACCGGTGTGTCCGCCCCTTTCATTCTCACGCGAAGGCGCGAAGGCGCGAAGAAGAAATCGTTTTTATCCGCAGATGACGCAGATAGGCATTCAAGGATGGAGTACCGGCAGGTCTTTGTCCTCGTCCCATAGCACGCGCAGGCGTGAGAGGAACCACGTCTTGCCCATGTCGTTGTTGCCTTGGAAGAAGAGATGGACGCTGCCGTCGTCGTCGGTGAAAGCGAAGGGGTGTCCTGACTCGCAGGCGTTCCAGGTTCCGGGGGCGCCGTTGGGGAGCACTGGCTGGTCCGAGAGGCGTTGCCAGTGCACGCCGTCGAGGCTGCGGGCGCAACCGATTTGCTGTGGCCAGTTGTTGTAGGCGCCGGCGTAGAACATGTGCAGGACGCCGTTGTGACGGAAGAGCGCTGGGCCTTCGATGCAATCGCCTTCCCACGGCAGTTCCGGACGCAGGATACTCTGGTCACAGAGCTGTTGCCAGTCGTTAGGACCGAAAGAAGAGGACAGCGGTGCGGCGGCGACTCCTATGAGCTGCTGTTTGAAATCCGGATCGCGCGTGGCCCAGTAGAGCAGTAGCTGATCGCCGTTGACGACGACGTCGGCGTCAATGGCGCGGCCACAGTTCCAGTTGCCAGAGGCTTTGAAGACGGGATTGCCGGGGTTGCGTTCGAAGGTTACGCCGTCGCTGGAACTGGCGTGGCAGATGGCGTCATGGCGGCCATTGCCGTAGGTCTGGTAGAAGAGATGAACGCGGCCGTTGAGAACGATGGCGCCGGGGGCGCAGAAGCCTTTTTTCTCGTAGAGGCCGAAGGGCGACAGGGCAGCGATGGGCTGCCAATTGTCTAGGTCGTGGCTTTCAGCGACGCCGATGCCCCAGCCATCGTCGGTACGGCCATCCCCGTGCGGCGGTATGGAATAATACAGCAGATAGCGGCCGTGAAGGCGGACGACGGCTGGGTCTTTGCTGAAATTGGGTCGGCGGCTGCTATCGGCAAAACGCATCATGTGGCGGTTCTCCTCTAGGATGAAGCGGACGGGCATAGCGCGGACGGAGCTGACGAATCGTCTTTCTGGTTATCGCGGACGGATCGGACGGATCGTCTTTCTGGTTATTGCGGACGGATCGGACGGATCGGACGGATCGGACGGATCGGACGGATCGTCGACTAGATCGGTCTGATCGGTCTGATGATCAACCAGATCGGTCTGATCGGGCGTCTTCAGCGTTTATTCCGGCCTTATGGTACGGTCTCATCGAGGTCATCGAGGTCATCGAGGTCATCGAGGTCATCGAGGTCTTCTTCTTCCTCGTTGTCATCTTCCACGTCATGCCAGTCTGCGTCGACGACGTGGTCGACGCCTTCGATGTCTTCTTCATCATCATCGTCATAGTCGTGTTTTTTGTGCTTTGGGCGTGGTAGTGTCGTTTCTTTGACGGCGGGGCTTACCAGTTCCATTGCTTCCTCGGAGAGGACTTTGAAGCTATGCACGGTGAGGATGTCGAGGCCGCTGTGGTCTTTGCTGATGGTTCCCTGGAAAAGAATATCGACTTCTTCGCCAGCGAAGGGCATGAGCCTCTTGACCATTTTTCTCGTGGTGACGATGTATTCATTGCCGTCCTGGCAGAGGATGGAAATGGCATCGGCGTCGGCTCCGGGCATATCTTCGAAGATATCGACTTG
>JAQWBY010000127.1 GCA_028706165.1 Lentisphaeria bacterium
ACCGGCTGCATGTCCGCCATCGCCGTCGCCGCCTACCGCGCCAGGGAAAACGCCTGATCTCGTAAGGACAACAAAACGGTACGACGCCGTGCGCTGTGGGTATGTTCCTCCACCCTGCAGTCACGATGTCGCCATGCCGGAAAAAACCCGCCTACACGTCGTGGCGGATCAGCAGCCAGAGGAAGAAAGGCCCGCCGATCAGCGAGGTGATGACGCCGACAGGAATTTCCACTGGGGCGACAACACAGCGGCCAAAGGTATCGCAGATCACCAGGAAGGCGCCGCCGAAGAGCACGCTGGCGGGCGCGAGCACGCGGTGGTTGGCCCCGAACAGCAGGCGGCAGATGTGCGGGCAGACCATGCCGACAAAGCCAATCGGGCCGCAGATCGCAACCACGCCACCAACCAGCAGCGACACGCAGAAGAAAAACAGGAGCTTGCTGCGCTCGCGGTTCACGCCACGGCTGGCCGCAAATTCCTCGCCGACGGCCAGCAGGTTGAGCGCCTCAACCTGACTGATGACCACGCCCGTGGTCAGCAGACAGAGCGCGGCCATGGCGCCAAGCGTGGGATAGTCCACCGCGTCCAGGCCGCCCATCAGCCAGCGCATGACCCGGAACATGTCATTGGCATCGCCCAGGTACTGCACAAAGAGGATGAGGCTGGAAAAGAAGGCGCTGACAGCCACCCCCGCCAGGAGCATGACCGCCGTGGAGCTGTTGCCGCGCAGGCGCGTCAGGCCATAGACCAGGGCGATGGCGCACAACGCGCCCAGGAAGGCCGCTGTGCTCATGCCGGAAACGCCAAGTATCCCCACGCTGACCCCGAAACGGACGTAGATCGCCACACCCAAAGACGCGCCGCCGGAAACCCCCAGCGTGAACGGCGTCGCCAGCACATTGCGGAACAGGCCCTGGAAGCACATGCCGCTCAAGGACAGCGCCGCGCCGGCAATGAACGCGGTGAGCACGCGCGGCACCCGCATCTGCCAGAAGATGCGATACTCCAGGGGCAGTCCGCCGTCGTCAAACACGGCCCGCAGCGGTATGGTGCGAATGCCGGCGAAAGGTGCCAGGGCCAACACCAGCAGCACTAGGGCCGCCAGCGCGCCATAAAGCAGCCAAGGGGAAATGCGAGGGCGACTCATGCGCGGCTCCCTTCCCCCGTGCCAGCACGACCAGCGCCGGTCCGGCGGAGCTGGATAGCGCCGGCGTCGGCAAGCGTCAGCGCCACGTCCGCCCCTACCGGTAGGCTGATGCTGGGAAAGACATGACCGAAGGGCAAACCGCAGGCCACCGGGCCATCGATCTCAGCAGCGACTTCGCGCAGGATATCGGGGATGTAGTCGCTGTCGTCGGCCTGACTGAACTGGCCAAAGAGCAGCCCCCGCAGGCGCCGCAGGAAGCCCGCTGAGCGCAGCTGCGTGAGGTAGCGATCAATGCGATAAGCGGCCTCACCAATGTCCTCAAGGACCAGGATGGGGCCCTCTACCAGCGTGGGAAAATGCGCCGTGCCCAGCAGCGAATTGAGCAGCGCAAGATTGGTAGGCAGCAGCTGCCCGCAGGCCGTGCCCGGCTTGAGGACCTCCACGCCGCTGGTTGCCCAGGCCGGCAGGAGTTCGTCACGGCCGCTCAGGCAGTCAAGCAGCGACGACCAGACTTGGTTCAGCGACTGGCTCTGTTCGGGCGTGCTCAAATCGCGGCCGAATTCACTGCAGAGCATCGGGCCGTGGATATGCCCATCGCAGCCATGTTGAAGCGCGGCCAGATGCAAGGCGCAGACGTCACTGTAGCCAATGACAGGCTTGCGATTGCGGCGCAGGCGCTCCCAGTCCATGACGTCCAGCAGCCTGGCGGCGCCAAAACCGCCGCGGACGGCCATACAGGCATCGCAGTCATCCCGCGTCAACGCGGCATAGAAGCTCGCCAGACGCTCGTGATCGTCCCCCGCCAGGTAGCGCCGAGGCACCGTCGGCACGGGCGCAAGGACGGTCACCCCGAAATCCCGCAGACGCGCCAAGCCACGCTCGGCACGCACCGGGTCCGGCGCGCCCGACAACGCAAATAATCCGAGTCTTTTCATTGCGCACGGCGCGGAATGTTCTGCCAAGGGGACCATGAAGCGCGGCTCCGAGGTGATCTGCTGCAAGACGAAAAGATATAAACGTAACCCGGCAGCGACCTTTTTCCACGTCTCCGAAGCACCAAAGCAATATTCCGCGGCGGACAAAAACGGTGGACCTGGTGGACCCAGTGGACCCAGTGGACCCAGTGGACCTAAACAGCGTCACGGGTGTCCACTCCGTCCACCAAAGCGTGCTTATTGCCCCACGCGGCCCGGTGCGGTGGGCGGTTGGCTTGTCATCGCTTCGTACTTCTTGAGCATGGCGCTGAGCTCGCCGCTGCTTTTGAGCTCGGTGATGACCTCGTTGACCGCGCTGAGCAGCTCGGGGTTGCTGGGCGACACGGCCACGCCGTACTGCTCAGAAAGCATGGCGCCGCTTTGGGAAAATAGCGGCGTGGCGCTAAGGACGGCGTGTCCGGCAGTGAGCTGCAGGGCCACAGTGTCGTCTACAACCACGGCATCCAGCTCGCCGTTGAGGACTTTCGCCACGGCTTCGGTCGGGTCGGACAGCGCCAGCAGCTGACAATCAGTCTTATGCAACGGCCCATCTGCAATCGCTGTGGCGATGAGCTCTTCGCCGGTACTGCCGGCCTGAGCGCCGATCGTCTTGCCGCTGAGGTCTTCCAGCACCTTGATGTTCGCAGTGCTGAGTATGATCAGGTACTGCATGGCATCAATGTAGGGCTGCGAAAATGACGCCTGTTTGAGACGCTCGGCGTTGATGGTCAGGCCGGCCAGCACCATATCGGCCTCGCCAGCCGCCAACGCCGGCAGCAGCTCGTCAAAAGGTCTGATGCCCACGGACAATTCCACACCGAGGTGGCGGGCGATGCGACGCGCAATGTCAATATCGACGCCGACCAGCTCGCCGCCGGCAGCGTAAAACTCGTAGGGCGGAAACGGCGCGTTGGTCAGCATCAGGAGCTGGCCACTGGCCTTGATGTCGTCAATGCCGCGCTGCCGCGCTTTTTTGCAGGAGCCACCAATCCCGATGGCGATGACGAGGGCAAAGACACACAAGGGGCGAATAACTGGACATTTCATGGGCATACTCATAGCGTGGGATTAAAATGGCCAAGCGGCATGGTGGGGCAGGCTGCTGGCTGGCTGAACTGCCGGAAGTATATCACCGCGCAGACCATAAAACAACAGCGCCGGTCGTACGCCAGAGGCATGCTCTGGCGTACGACCGGCGCTGGGTCAGTAACTCAGCAATAGCCCCTACTTCTTGTACCAGAATGCTCCGTCAGTAGCGTCTTTGTTAAGGGGAATAGTGCTAAACTTCAAAGTCGCGGCATGGCCGTCACAGAAAACGGCGTTCATGGCGCTCATGGAGTTATGCCTGAGGGCGCCGCCGTTCTGTATGATGTTGTCCCTGGCACTGCAGTGGGGATCGGGATAGCTGCCGCCACGCCGGTCAATGTCCATCACGCACATGCGACTGGAGGGATTACCAAATTTCAACAAACCCAAATCTTTGCCCCAGTAGTCAGCGCCGCCGGCAGTATTGATGCCGTAGTGCCGACTATCAGTCGCAACGCTGTAGGGGAAGGACGTCGGGCAGGCGTAGGGATCGACGGGAATGCTGCCACCAGTGGTCGAACGGTGGTACTTGTTGTCACCGATGGTCGCGCCCGGATGACTGTATTTCATCAGGGCATCCTGCCATTTGCCGCGCCACTGCGCAGTGACATTGTAGTCGTTGAAGTTTTGGTTGGATTTGGGGTAGGTGTCGTTGTGATCGTCCGCGTAGATGCTCATGTAGAGCCCGATCTGCTTGAGATTGTTGACACAACTGATGGTCCGCGCCTTGTCCCGCGCCTTCGCTAGGGCCGGCAGCAACATGGCCGCCAAGATGGCGATGATCGCAATCACCACCAGCAATTCAATCAGGGTAAAACGGATAAGTCGGTTCTTCATGATGGGTTCTTCTTTCGTCTGTTAGGTGAAGGAAAAACTGGAAACCTGTTTCAGCCTTGGATACTACTAGGAAAAAACCATGCGTGAGCTGATTGTACCAACATCCGGCGAAAAAAACAAACAGAAAACGATAAAAACTACTGCGGCGAGTTGACTCAATAGCGACAGTACGTTACAGGAACGCCGGGCACACCGCTGTTATTTGCGCAAAAATTATGATTCCATGTGATAGCAACGCCCGTTGCCAAGAGCCCTCTGCCGGGCAACGCCTGGCTGCGGCAGTGACGACTCGTTCCAGCCATTGCGTGAGGCGGCAGCGGCGGTATCTTATGGATGATTATGGCTGCTGCGGCTCGGAGCTCGCCGTACCTGGAAATGGTAGCGGCGAAAGCGGCGACAACGAAGGGGCGCGACGCGGTGATACGTCCTCTGCACATCATACTTGGTATTCTAATGACAGGAGTGTGTGCCATGAGTAATCCTTTGACTGGCGGCAATGCCGCGACCGTGCGGCCGACGGCGGTGGCAGGTTCCTTCTATCCCGGCAAGGCCGATGCCCTGCGCAAGGAAGTCCAGCGCCTGCTGGACAACGCCGGCGACGTCCACCCTGGCGGGAACGTCCTGGGCGCAATGGCGCCCCATGCAGGCTACGTGTATTCCGCGCGCTTTTCGGCGCCGGTCTTCAAGGCACTGGGCGCGTGTGAGATCGACACGGTGGTCATCATCGGGCACGACCTGGGTGCCAATGCCCCGGGCATCGTCGCAGTGCTCAGCGATGTCGACGCCTACGAAACGCCGCTCGGACAAGTGCCCGTGGATATAGCCATGGTCAAGGCCCTGCAGGACGTCCCGGGGATCATGATCCACAACGGCATCCATGCACGCGAGCACAGCATCGAAGTCCAGCTGCCCTTTTTGCAGGTGGTCAAGCCCGGCGTGAAAATTGTACCGGCATTCATGGGCGAGGTGTCGGTCGAGAACAGCCGGCGCTTCGTCGAGGCACTGGATAAAGCCGCTGGCGGGCGCCGGCTCTTCGTCTTGGCCAGCACCGACCTGTCCCATTATCCCGCCTACGACGACGCCGTCAAGCTGGACCAAGCGACCATGGCGCTAGTCAGCGCCATGGACCTGCAGGGGCTTTGCGAACGCCAGGCCGGCAAGGGCGTCGACGCGCCCAACACGCAGACTGCCATCTGCGCCGCCGGCGGCGTCATCACCGCACTGACTTTCGCCCAGAAACACGGTGTCGACGAGGTGAAGATTCTCGCCCGCGGCAATTCCGGTGACGCACGCGGCGGCGACCTCAAGAGCGTGGTCGGCTACGCGTCAGCTATCTTTGTCGATAACCGCGCGACCAGCACCAATAACCAGGACGACGATAAAAGCACCACTACCACCGCCAAAGCGACACCAAACGCACCCCCAACTGCCGAGGCAACCCCGGAGTTCGCCCTGAGCGCGGCGGCGCAAGCCGAGCTGCTGACGTTGGCGCGCAACCGCATCAGCGCCGAGACCCGCCGCGAAAAATGGTCTTATCGGCCGCCGGCGGTGTTGACGGAGTTGCAGGAGCCCGCGGCGGTCTTCGTCACGCTGACCAAGGACGGCCAGCTCCGCGGCTGCATCGGCACGACCGTGGCTCGCGAGCCCCTCTGGGCCGCCGTGGAAGACGCCGCCTGCGCCGCGGCCTTTGAAGACAACCGCTTCATGCCCGTGCAGGAAGACGAACTGAAGCGACTCCGCGTCGAAATATCGGTGCTGTCGCCCATGCAGCCGGTCGCTTCGGCTGACTTGGTGCAGCCGTTCAAGCATGGCGTGCTCATCCGCGCGGGCTATCATAGCGGCTTATTCCTGCCACAAGTCTGGGAACAACTGCCGGACAAAGAGCATTTCCTCAGCGTCCTCTGCGAACACAAAGCCGGCCTCCCCGGCGATGCCTGGCGCCGCCAGGACGTCAAGCTCTTCATCTTCACCGTCTTCGCCTTCCACGAACAATAAGCGATCTGCCGACGCACAGCGAAGCACAGCCCGCATCAACAACCAGGAGAGTGTGAGAATGCACCAGGCACGCCGTCTTCTGTCCGTCACAGTACTGTTACTCAGTTCCGTGCTGATGGCGGGACCATGGCATTTTCCGCTCTATCTTGATGGCGGCCGGCCGGCGCGCAAACGCCGTGAGATCGTCATCGACAACCCCAGCAAGTACGCCGTTGACGGCGAACAGCTGCGCCTGCAGGCAGCAGTTGTCGGCCTGGCTGGCACAGCGCGGCGGGAGCTGCGCGTGGTCGGCAACTCCGGCCAGGAGCTGCTCTACGCGCTTGAGCCCGACGGCGAAATCATCGGCGCCGACAGCGAGCTGCTCATCCCCGTGCAATGCGCCGCCAAGAGTACAAGCAGCATCTGGCTCTACTACGACAACCCAGCGGCCTGGGACATTCCTGACTTCTGGCGCGAGGACGCCCCCAAGCTCAGCCAGGGCTTCACCGACTCTTTTGAAGACGGCGACGAGCGCATTCCCCCAGGCTGGGAAGAAAAGGATACGGACGACAGCCACATCAACCTGCGCGCAAGCGACGTCGCCCGCAGCGGCACGAAATCCCTGCACACCCGCGTACTGCCCGGCAGCACCCCCAGCTGGGTGGCCTTCCGCCGGTCGCTGACCGTCACCACCGGCACACAATTTATCCTCCGTGGATACATCAAAGGCCGCGGTGTCGCCGGACCGCGTGGGGCGAGCCTCTATGTCAGTCTCCGCAGCGGCATGGGCACCGATGTCAACTCGCGCCACAACCGCAAGCAGGACCTGCCACTAAAGGTCTTCATGGCCAAGCCGTTACGCGGCGATTTTGACTGGACCCTCGTCGAGGTGTCCGGCGTCGTTCCCGATGGCTACTCGCTCTTTGGCTGCGGCACCATCGCCAGCTGCACCGAGGGCGACGTGTGGTTTGATGACTTCGAACTCATTTTCAAACGCCCGGAGGACGATCCCGGATGGAGCTACCGCCTGGCTGAGCCCGAAAGCATGACGCTGGCGACCATCGCCGCCGCCAGCGCCTGGGAACCAGCCCCTGAACAGTACCCCCAACGCCTGGTCCTGTCCTATTACAATCTCCAGGACAACCCCAATGACGTGGTCATCGCCACCCTGCCCATCAATCGCTTCAGCGCCGGCAACTTCCGCGACGAGGATTTCGCCCTCTACGACCACGGTCGCCCCCTGCCCTTTTTCCGCTCCGGCGATAAACTCTGGTTTACGCTGGGAACCATCCCGCCACGCAGCGAAAAACAAGTCAATCTCTATCTCCGGGCCGACCGCCGCAACCGCATCGTGCACAGCGAACAGTCACTGGCCAGCGACGTCCTCAGCGACTACGCTGTCAAAACCCGCGATGACGACAATAGCGACGCCTTCACCCAATTCCTCCATTCGCCGGCCAATTTGCTGCAAAATCCTTCCTTTGAGGACGACAGCGTGTGGACCCGCGCCGGCGAGAATGTGCAGAATGACCGCGTCAAAATGGATTTCGTCGCCGGCGGCCTTTTCGACCAACGTCTGGCGCGCATGGTTATTCCCGACGACGCCCCGGGCTGGTTTGGCTTCCGCCAGGCCGTTCCGCTCAAACCCTTCACAGACTACCTGGTAGTCGCCTGGGGGCGCAGCCTCAAGGGCCAGAACTTCCCGCTCAATTCCCATTATTACCGCGCATCGGAACCCGGCAAACGGACCTACCCATCGGCACGTGGCAGCAACCGCGGCGACTGGGCGATGGCATCCATGCTCCTGCGCAACACCTACAGCGACGGCATCTTCGAAGTGCACCTGACCTACAATAAGCCCTGCGAATTCGAGTTCGATGGCGTGCTCATGGCCGAATGCGCCACCTTGGGCGGCATCCGCTACGACTGCGCCGTCGATTTGCTCGCCGATAAGCGCCTGCGCGTCTGGCAGCTCGATACCATCGTCAAGGTCTTTCCCTTCACTGCACCGCCTGTGACGCCGGCGCCCACGGCAATTAACCTGGCCGGCAACGAAGCCGAGAATATCCAGCTGGCCCTGCGCAGCAGCGTCCCGCGCCAGCTGAGCATCAGCGCCGAGGCGCCACGACGCGCCGAGGCGCCACGACGCGCCGACGGCCAAGCCCTCGCCCAGCCACAGATCCATGTCGTCGGCTATGTGCCGGTGGATTCTGTGAGCAGCTATCCGCTGTTCTCGCACCTCAAATTCTACGAACGCTGCATCCCGCCAGAGTCCTTTGGCGAGCGCTATGCGGACCCGCTGCTGCCGCAGCATGAGCTTGATCTGCCCGCCAATGACACGCACGCCGTGTACATCGGTTTCAGCGCCGAGGCCGGCACCCCCGCCGGCAGTTACCACGGAGAAATCGTCTTCCGGGACGGGGCGGAGGTTGTTCACCGCGAGCCCTACAGCGTGACAGTCCATCCCTTCGCCATACCCACACGCCCGACCCTCAGCGCCATCTTCGACTTCCGCCCCTTCCCCCGCCTGGTAGGCAACATCCCCGACATGGCCTACCGCAACTACGAGCGGGTGGACATGGCGCGCTTCCTGGCCAGCAAGCGCATCAGCCTTGACAGCAGCGACAACCTGCGACCCCAATTCGTCGATGGCGCCGTGGAGTTCGATTTTACGGCCTTTGACGCGTACTGCCAAGTGGCCTTTGACGAATTGGCTGTCCCCCTGCACTACCTGCCCCTGTCCGGCACGCTGTTCAACTACGGCCACCCGCCCTACACACGCTACGGCGAAACACCATACGCAGGCAAAGCCCCCTACGACGGCGTTGATCGCAGTGCCCTGCGGCCAGAATACCGCGCAAAGATCACGCAGGTCCTGCAGGCTCTCTGGGCGCATGTCAAGGCCAAGGGCTGGGAAAAGCGCTTCATGTTCTACATGTCTGACGAGCCTTACGCATACCGCCCGGGCATCACCGAGCAGATGATCGCCCTCTGCGACATGGTCCACGAAGCCATACCGGAACTGCCCATTTACGTCAGCAGCTGGTCATACACCCCCGAATGGCGCGACAAAATCGACCTGTGGGGCATCGGCGCCCAGGGCCAGGCCAGCGTCGCCGAAATCGCCGAAATCAAGGCGCACGACGATATTCTTATTACCACCGATGGCCAGTTCTGCCTCGACACGCCCTACAACGCCCTCGAACGCCTCATGCCGCTCTTCTGCCATGTCTATGGCTTCCGCGGCTACGAATTCTGGGGCGTCGACTGGCACATGCGCAATCCCTTCAAGTGGGCTTTCCATCGCGACCGCATCAGCCACGTCCTCCCCGGACAGTACCGCCGCAACCGCTTCCCCAATGGCGACGGTTATTTCATCTATCCCGGCAACATGATCGGCTATCCCGGCATCGTCTCCTGCGTGCGCCTGGAAGCCATCCGCGATGGCATGGAAGACTACGAGTACTTCGCCTTGCTCAAAGCCCTCGCGGATAAAACCGGCGATGACGACGCCAAGGCCGTACTGGCCAAAGCCCGCGCCCTCACGCCCATCCCCAATGCCGGCGGCCGCAAGTCCGAACAGCTCCTGCCCGATCCGGCCGCGTTGAGCGCGCTGCGACACGAAGCCGCCAACCATATCGTCAGGCTGCAAACCGCCATCAAGTAGCGCGCTATCTCCTCGCTACTCTCTTTTCTGCAGATTGCGCAGATTAGAACACATTCTAATAATAAAATCTGCGTCAATCTGCAGCATCTGTGAATAGGATTCGTTACTCTGCGGATAGGCTTTGCGGCTTACGTGGTCGTGTGCTGGCTGCAGGCGGCGCCGCGGAGGGTGAGGTATTGCGGGCCAGGGATAAGCCCGGGGACGTTGTCGCAGAAGAATGGGGCATCGCCGCCGACAGCCCAGCAGAGAGTATCGGCCTGCCCTATTTCCTGGCGGCTTTGTTCGAGCAGGTACTTGACGGCACCGACGGCACCGAGGTCCATGCCGGCCTCCATGGCTTCGCGAGTACAGCGCCCCAACGCGGCGGGGCGTTGCTGCTGCATGGGCAACAGCGGCAGCTGCGCGGTGTATGCGGCCAGACTGCGGCGCATAAGCATGCGGCCCGGCAGGATGGCACCGCCCATGAAGCGCCCGGCGGCGTCCACGGCCTCCAAGGTGATGGCCGTGCCGCAATCGACGACCACCACCGCCCTGCCCGCCAAGGCGTAGGCCGCCGCCGCGTTGG
>JAQWBY010000128.1 GCA_028706165.1 Lentisphaeria bacterium
CCGGGCTGTCATAGCGGTTGATGACCATGGCGGCCTTTTTGGCGGTGATGCCGCCGGAGAGATAGCGCATGAGATCGACGGCGTGGATGGTGTCGGACACAAAGGAGCAGAGACTGCCCTTGTCGAAAGCCGCATCGCCGTATTTGAAGAAGCAGCCTTCGACCTGGGTGACCTTGCTTTGCTCGGCGACGAGCTGGCGGGTCTTGCGCACCACGGGTATGAAACGGCGGTTGAAGCCGACCATGAGGTGGCGCTGCTTGGCGTCGGCCAGGCGGGCGAGGGACTCAGCCTGGTAGGCGGTAATGCCCGGCGGTTTCTCGATGAAGGTGTGATAGCCGTGCTCGAGGGACAGCGTCGCCACGTGGAACATGCTGGCCGGCTCGACCAGGCAGAACACCGCGTCGATGGTCTCGTGCGCAAACATGTCGCGGATGAGCGTGTAGGTCTTGGGGACCGCGTACTTGGCGGCGAGGTCTTGCGCCCGCTGCTCGACTAAGTCACAGATGGCGACGATCTTCACGTCGGGCATCTCCGCCAAGGACGGCAGATGCACGCCGCGGGCGATGCCGCCAGCGCCAATGACGGCGACACGGATGGGCGCTGCAATCGCGGGAATCTTCATCGGGACCCTCCTGTTCGTGATGGGAAACGGGATACGGCCGGAACGATGGCGGGACGGGGAAGGGGCGGTCTTCGGGTTTTCGCGGACGGATCGGACGGATCGGACGGATCGGACGGATCGTCGACTTGATCGGTCTGATCGGTCTGATCTTCTTTCTTGTTATCGCGGACGGATCGGACGGATCGGACGGATCGGACGGATCCGGCTGCTGATCGGACGGATCGGACGGATCGGACGGATCCGGCTGCTGATCGGACGGATCGGACGGATCGGACGGATCCGGCTGCTGATCGGTCTGATCGGTCTGATCTTCTTTCTTTTTTTCGCGGACGGATCGGACGGATCGGACGGATCGGATGATTGATCGGTCTGATCGGTCCGATCCGTCTGATGATCCGACTGATCCGACTGATCCGTCCGATCTACCAGAGCCAGCTCAACAGTAGCCTATGCCTTAATTTTGACGACGATTTTGCGGCTTTTGCCCTTGCCGCAGTTCGGGGCGTGGGCGTCTTCGGGGAAGAAGATGGCGAAGCAGCCGGGGCGGACGGGGAAGAATGCCATGGGCTTATCGGCCCAGAAACCGCAGTCTTTTTCCTCGTTGAAGCCGAGGTCGTGGCCGAGGCCGCTGAGGGGTGCCCAGCCCATGACTTCATCGCCGGAGACGATCATTTGCAGGTCAATGTAACGGCGATGGGCTTCGAGCTTGGCGCCGACGATGTCCTTGCCTTCGGGTTCCTGGACCAGCGCGAAGACATCGTCGCCCTGGATGTCAATGCGGCCGATGGCCAGGGTGGCCAAGGGTGATTCCAGGAGGAATTTGAAGGCCTTGGCGAAGAGCGGGTGGGCGTGTTCGTAGTGGCGGGCATTACTGAGTGAGTCGAGAATCATGGCAGCGATTCCTTGTAGTTGTCGGTGGTGGCCTCGGAAGACGGCTTGGGGGCGCGGCGGCGGCAGGCCGCGCGTTTTTTCATCAAGGTGAGGGCGTAGGGTTTTTTCTTGCTGCTGTAGAGATCAAAGAGCTCATTAACGAGCTGGGTGCCGCCGCTGAGCAGGTAGTGAATGAAGAGGTAGTCGGCGCCGGGGCCGATGGGGTGTTCGGGCGCGGCCTTGATGAGGTCCAGGCGTCCTTTCTTGTCCAGCCACAGCAATCCCCAGCCATCGCGGAGTTCCTGGGGCATGACGCAGCGCTGGGGGACGACGAGGTAGAACTGGTTGGCGGCCTGGGCTTCGGCGAGGCGTTCGATGCGCGTACCCTGGTAGAGCATGCGGTCGAGGGCGGCGACGCGTTCGCAGAGGTGGTGGTAGTGCTCATCGCTGCTGCGCTGGTAGTTCCAGCTGGCGAATTCGGCGAAGAGGACATTGCCCTCGCGCAGGTGTGGTTCCTTGGCGCGGATGGCGGCCTGTTGGGTTTCGACCATGGCCTGGACGGCTGCACGTTCGTTGGCGATGTCCTGCCGTTGTGAGCATTCGGGCCAGCAGTCTTCGCGGCGGCTGTGGCAGAGGAAGATGGCGCTACGCATGGCGGGCAGGCGCATGGCGTTGCGGCGTTTACTGACGTCGGTGCTGGGCTGCGGGCACCACATGGCGGCGATGTCCACTTTGGTGCGCGCCTTGCGGATAGGCACGTTGACGGCCACGCCAGTAGGCGTGTCGTGGAGGGCCAGCCAGGCCAGGGTGGCGCGCTGCAGCACATACTGGTCATTGCTGTTGGGGGAGTTGTCCATAGCCAGATTGTGCCTGCGTGCTCAGTTGATATTGGCGGCTACGACCTGCATGGAGCCCATGGGGACATTGCCGAGAAACTTGACGATGATGGCGCATTTGGCGCGGAAGAGGAAGAATATGGGCCGGTCGTACTCGTTGAGGGTCTCGAAATTTCCTTGGCCCTTGGTGATGACCAGATCGGCGGCGCGCATGGTGGCCATGAACTCGTCGCTGCTGTGGCTGCTGGACACGCCGGGCGTGGAGTCGCCGGTGCTCACATAGGGCACGCTGCCCAGGCCCGATGGTGCCAGCTCGCGCGGGGTGACGTCGTTCAAGATGGGGAAGCCGCGGACGCCGAGGGTGATCTTGTCGCGGTAGAGGTCCACCAGCAGACGGTCAAAGACGGCCTCGCCGCAGTTGTCAAGGACGTAGAGGATGGACTTGGCCTGGTCCATGCGGCTCTTGAGCAAGGCCAGGGCCTGTTCGTCAACGGGCAGGGTGAAAGCCTCGCGGATGCGGGCGCGGGCGCTCTGCAAGTCAAAATGTGCGTCGACGCCGTAGTCGATGATATTGCCGGCGATGGCCAGGCGGACGGCGGCGGCGAAGGGGTCCGGCTGCGCGGCGATGTCGGGTTGCAGTTGTTCGAGGAGCTCGTGGGCTAGTTCGGTCGAGCGGTCTTTTTCATCCACATAGAGATCGCCATTGCCACCGATGCTGCGGAGTACGCGGTGCAGTTCGCGGGCGAAGTCCGGCGGGGTGTTGGTCCAGTCGAGGGCGGCGACGGCGGCGAGCATGTCACGGGTGCAGCGTTCCTGCAGCTTGGGGTCGGTCACGGTCGTTTTGACGGAGTGGACAATGTGGTTGAGGACGCAGGGAATGCAGTCAATGGTGATATTCATGATAATGTCATTCGGGGCTGGGCAGGAGTATCTCAGGAAAAAGGCTTTTTTAGTGTATATCCTGGCGGGGTACTTGCAACCGTGCGTGCGAGGTTGTTTTGGCGCTGGCAGTGCGCGATTGCCGCCGGGACGGCGGTGGTTCCAGGGTGAATGCCGCCGGGATGCTTTGCTGCATTTTTGTCGTAGTTGCCTTGCCGGGGGTGGTACTGGCGTTTACATTAGCGAGTTAGTTTTGTGCTTTGATTACAGCCATTTACAGTGAGGACAAAAGACATCATGGAACTTGATTGGTCAAAACTGGGCTTTTCCTACCTCGAGACCCATTGTCACATTCGGTATATGTGGCGCGACGGCCGCTGGAATGAGGGCGAGCTGGTCAACGAGCCCTATCTGAATATTCACATTGGCGCCACGGCGTTGCATTATGGCCAAGCGGCTTTCGAAGGCCTGAAGGTTTTTCGTGGCAAAGACGGCGTGCCACGGGCATTCCGGCCGCTGGAGAATGCGCGGCGGCTGAATCGCAGCGCTCGGCGCAGCTGCATGGCGGAAGTGCCGGAGGACTTGTTCATGGACGCTGTGCGCCGGGTGGTGAAGGCCAACATGGACTTTGTGCCGCCGTATGGCACGGGCGCGTCGCTGTATGTGCGGCCGCTGCTGATTGGCACGGGCGAGCGCATTGGCGTGAATGCGGCTGACGAGTACGCGTTCATCGTTCTGGTCATTCCCGTGGGCGCTTACTACAAGGGCGGTTTGCAGCCCGTGCGGGCGCTGGTGATGGACGACTATGATCGCGCGGCGCCGCATGGCACGGGCACGGTCAAACTCGGTGGCAATTACGGTGCGAGCCTTCTGCCCCATAAGCTTGCTCACGACAAGGGTTTTCCCATTGATCTTTATCTGGATGCCGCCGAGCACAAGTACATTGACGAATTCGGCACGTCGAACTTCATTGCCATTGACGGCAAGGGCGCCTTCGTCACGCCGATGTCCATGTCGGTGCTGCCGAGCGTGACGAATGATGGCCTGCGCACGGTCGCCAAGGACCTCGGCATGGCCGTCGAAGTGCGGCCGGTGTTGTTCGAGGAAATCGCGACTTTCGCTGAGATTGGGGCCTGCGGGACGGCGGTGGTGCTCACGCCGGTGAATGAAATTGTGCGCGGCGACCGCGTGATCAAAGTCGGCCCTCGCGAAGGCTGTGGGCCGGTGCTGCAGAATTTGTATAATAACTACACGGCGATACAGTGGGGGAATGCCCCCGATCGTTATGGCTGGCTGGTTGAGATATAAGCGAGTTACGCAAGCCAGCCGGCGCCGTGGCGTCACCGGGCGACGAGCAAATAAAAGCGTCGCCGGTGGCGTTATACGACTATTACATCACCGCCTTTATGCGTGACAACATAAGGAGAGTGCCGTGTCCAGCAAAGAACTGACCAACCTATCGATATACGAAGTGCAGGCGTCGGCCCGCGGCAGCCAGTATGGCGAGGCGACCGACTGGAAGCTGGTCAAATGGATGTGCGATGGCGACACGGTGGCCTTCGAAGAAATCTTCGCGCGCTACGAGACGCGGCTGGTTGCCTACGCATCGCGCTATGTGAGTTCGCTTGACCTGGCCAAGGACGTGTGCCAGGAGGTGTTTCTGAAGTTGATCGCGCGGCCGCCGTCCAAGCTCATTTATGACAATTTGGGTCCGTGGCTTTTCCGGGTGACGCGCAATCTGGCGATTGACAAGCGCCGCCGGCGGAAGTTTGAGATTACGGGCGACGAGTCGGAGATGCCGGAAGCGCGGGACGAAGTGAATCCGCTGCAGACCCTCACCAGGCATAACGATGCGGCGGTGATTCGCGATCTGGTCAACCGCCTGCCGGATGATCTGCGAGAAGTCGTTGAGTTGCGCATTGACGGTGGTGTGTCTTTCAAGGACATTGCCGTGATTTTGGATATTCCGCAGGGCACAGCATTGTGGCGGATGCATCGCGCCGTTGAAGTGCTGAGGCAGCAGTGGAGAAACTATGAGCCGCAAGTGTGATGTTCTCAGAGAAAAAGCTATGCGCGGTGGCGAAGGCAGTCCTGCCGAAGCCGCCTGGAAGCACCATAGCCGGGAATGTCCTGACTGTCACGCGGAGATTTACGTATTGGAGACGCTGCGGCGTCAGGCCCTGAACGAGCGGATGCATTTGCCGCGCAAAGACATGGCGATGCTGGTCGATGTCGTTCGCCAGCAGTACCACCAGCCGCGCGATGATCGTCGGGGCTTTTGGCTGACCACCTGGCAGCTGTCTTGGAAGGCTGCTGCGTTGGCTGTGCTGGTGTTTTCCCTGTTGCAGGTCATTCCCGGTGAATGGGCGACCGATTTGGCGCGGGACGATGCTGTGGCCGCGCAGCTTGCCGCCGATGACGTTGTTGGCGACCAGAATAGCCTGATGGCCTCAGCCGATAGCGGCAACTACTTCGTACCGCTGTCGGCGGGTGTGTCCGAGCTTGAAATGGCGCTGTTGTCGGCGACGTCGCCCAAGGACGCGGCAACTCTGCCGGAGGTGCTGCCGGGGCAGAGCATCGACCGCGCGATCCGCCAGGCGCGGCAGGCTGTCACGCAGCAACGCGTGAAGGTCATGGCGCAGATCGAACGGGATATGCGGGCCTTCCCATAATGCGGCCCGCGCGTGAAGACGACAACGCACAATGTACGCCCGGCGTGCCGCAGAGCATGCCGGGCGTTTTAGGTTTTGTCTGCCGGAGACACGCGCCCTGAAGGGGGCTTCTTGGGATAATTAGCCACGGCGCTCAACATGGTAGGGTGCTCTGCGAAGCGATGACAATTGCCTATTCCGTTAGACTCTGATGCTTTTGAGAAATACCGATATGAAAGGCCGATGGCAATGCAGGGGATGATCAGATTATGTCGAGGATGGGTGCTTGTGGCAGCGGCGGCGCTGCTGGCGCTGGCGGACGCACAGGCGGACGCGCAGGCGGGGCCGGCAGCGGCGGTTGCGCAGGCTCCGGCGGTTGCGGGTAACGCGACGGCTGCGCCGATCATGACACCGGCTCCGGTGGCGGTGGCACCTGTGGGTGACACGGCGGTGGCGAAGGCGGCGCAGTTGGTGCAGCAGGACGCGGTGGCGGCCGTGCAGCGGAAGCGTCCGGAGTTGGTTGTTGCCGAGCTGCTGTCATTTTATCGTGAGAATGCGCCGGATTTGCTTGCGGAGTGGGAGCGGCGTTGCGCGCAGCAGCCCGACAGTGCGGAGTCCTACCTGGCGTTGTTAGCCGAGCATTACGCGAGCATCGTCAAGATGAAGGACGAGGATCCGGATGAGTACGAGCGGCTGCTGTGGCAGCAGCGGCAGGAAAGCAAGGTCCGCAGTGTCAGTCGCGCCATTCAGAACTTGAGCCGGCCCGGCGAGGACGGCAGTCTTGGTGCCGAGGCTGCGCGCCTCATGCGTCTCCAGGAGGAAAAGATGCGGCTGCGGCAGCTGTTGGAGGAGGGCTTTGACAATGCCCAGCAGCGGCAGATGGTCGAAATCAATCGTTTGGAAAACGAAGTGCGGGACTTGCGCCGGCTGGTATCCGAGCGGGCCGCCAATCGCCAGCTGATACTCGAACAGCGTTTTATGGTTCTGACTGGCGAAGAGTGGCCGCAGTTGCCGGCGGAAGAACGCGAGGCCGGCCGCATGAGCGCTCCTGCGGATCGGCCGCTGCAGTGAGCCGGGACGCAGGCAGGGCTCGGCACCATGGTGCCGCTGCGGTGACGATCTCAAGCCGGTGGTGAATTGCGGGGGTGCGGTTCATCATGTAGAGTGAATGCCTGTCGCGCTGGCGCCGCTGCGGATGCTCGGTCCGCGTGGCCTGTGTACTCATTATTGCGAAACGGGATGACTATGGATATCGCTGCCTTGTGTTTACGCATGGACGCCATGAACGCGTCTGATTTGTTTCTGAGCGTCGGGCGGTTGCCGAGTGCGCGTTGCGCGGGGGCGGTGAGCGAGCTGACGGCGGCGGGCGTGCTCAGCGACCAGGACGTCGATGATTTTTTTGCGCGGCATTTATCTGCGGAGCTGCGTGAGCGATTGTCACGGGAGAAGGACCTTGATCTGGGGGTGACCTTGGGTGACGGCGGTCGTTTCCGCCTGAATCTGTCCTATCAGCGCGGCAAGCGCAGTTTTGCGATCCGGCGGATACCGTCGGGGGCCTTGGATGCTGGGGCGCTGATGATACCGGCGGTGGTGTTGAAGCTGGTTGAGGCGCAGCGTGGTTTGGTGCTGGTGACGGGGGCGACGGGCAGCGGCAAGACGACGACCATGGCCTGCATGCTGCATCATATCAATACGACCATGCGCAAGCATGTGGTGACCATTGAGGACCCCATTGAATTCACGCACGAGGACCGGCTGGCGGTCATTTCCCAGCGCGAGATCGGCAATGACACCAAGGATTTTGCGACGGCGCTGCGCCACGTCGTCCGCCAGAATCCGGATGTAATTTTCATCGGCGAGATGCGCGACCAGGAGACGATCCAGACGGCGGTATCGGCGGCGATGACCGGCCACCTAGTGGTGGCGACCATGCATACCATGGACGTGGCGCAGACGTTGGAGCGGGTGCTGAATTACTTCCCGGAGCTCATTCGCGACCAGATGGCGTTGGACCTGTCCTACGTCCTCGGCGGTATTGTGTCGCAGCGGCTGTTGCCGCGCAAGGACGGCAGTGGGCGGGTGCCGGCTTTTGAGGTGCTGGTGCCGACGCCGCTGGTGCGGCGCATGGTCGCCAAGCGCGAGCTGGACGCGATTCCCGAGCTGATTAAGAGTGGCCGCAATGAGGGTATGATCGACTTCAATCACTCTCTGCTGGAACGTTATCAGGCCGGCTTGGTCGATCTGGAAGTCGCCGCGCTCGCCGCCAGCCATCGCGATGAATTCATGCTGCTGACCCAGGGCATGGAGACGGGCATTGACACCCTGCGCAGCTATTCGAGTGACCCCGATCACGGTCTGAGCATCAAGAAGCTCCTGCGCGACACCATCCGCTACGGCGCTTCGGACTTGATTCTGACGGCAGGCGCTTCGCCAGTGATCCGCCTGGACGGCACGCTCCGCGCTTTCGAGATGCCGGTGCTGACGCCCGCCGACACGCAGAAGCTGCTTTTCAGCGTCCTCACCCACGAACAACGCGCGGATTTTGAAAATGACCGCGAGGTGGATTTTGCGTTGAGCGTGAAGGGCGTGGCCATGAAGGCCGGCGACGTCGAGCGTGAATACCGTTTTCGTGTCAACGGCTTCTACCAGAAGGGCAGCGTGGCGGCGGCGATGCGGGTGATTCCCAATGAAATACCCTCGCCGGATGTGCTGGGGCTGCCGGCGGCGATCCTCAATCTGAGTAAGCGCATGCAGGGTTTGGTGCTGGTGACGGGGCCGACGGGGTCGGGTAAATCGACGACGCTGGCGTCGCTGATCGACCTGATTAATCGCTCGCGGCCCTGCCATATCATCACTGTCGAGGACCCGATTGAATTTGTTCACAGCCACCGCCTGGCGCTGGTGGAGCAGCGGGAAATTCACGCCGACACGCGCAGTTTCAACAATGCGCTCAAGTACGTCTTGCGGCAGGACCCCGATGTCATTCTGGTGGGTGAAATGCGCGACGCCGAAACCATCGCCACGGTGCTCACCGCCGCCGAAACGGGCCATCTGGTGTTTGCGACCCTGCATACCAACGACGTGACCCAGAGCATCGACCGCGTGGTCGATGTCTTTCCCGCCGAACGGCAGGACCAGGTGCGCGCGCAGCTGGCGTCGTGCCTGGCGGCGGTGATCTCGCAGCGGCTGCTGCCGCGCAAGGGCGATGCCGGCGGACGCATCGCCGCTTTCGAAGTGCTGCTGGGGACCCTTGCCGTCAGGGCGATGATCCGCGACAAGAAGACCCACCAGCTGCTCGGAGTGATGGAAACGGCCTCCCGCGACGGCATGATTACCATGGAACGGGCACTCAAAAATCTCTTTGAGGCGGGCAAAATCACCCGCGAGACGCTCATCGCCATGCAGCCCGCCGGGCAGGACTTTCTCAAGATGTGAAGGGCCGCGCTGCAAGGTGGCCGCTGTTTTTTCAACGCGTAAGGATGTAGGCATCAGCAAGGAGTGCAGGACCGATGGCTTTTATTGAATGTCATTTTCATTCGGATGTGCTGGGGCGGGCGATGGCGATGAATGTCATTGTGCCACAGAAGGCGAAGACGCAGATCGGCATGACCAGCGCGGGCAATGGCCGCAAGGACTATCCAGTGCTGTACCTGCTGCATGGCATGAGCGATGATCATAGCATCTGGGCGCGGCGGACGTCCATTGAGCGCTACGCGGCCGCCTACGAGGTGGTCATCGTCATGCCCAATGGCGACCGCGGCTTCTACACGGACATGGTCACGGGCCACCGTTACTGGACCATGCTGTCGGAGGAGCTGCCGGGGATCGTCGCCAATCTGTTTCCCGTCAGCACTCGCCGCGAAGACACCTTTGCCGCCGGGCTGTCCATGGGCGGCTACGGCGCCCTGAAGCTGGCGCTGCGACGGCCAGACCGCTTTGCCGCCGCCGTCGCGCTGTCAGCCGTCGCTGATGTGCGCGAGTGGGTCGAAAAAGTCAACCACGGCGACGAAGTGCAGTGGATTTTCGGCGGCGCCGACGAGCTTATTCCGCGCGGCAATGATCTCTTCGCACTGGCGGACAACGCGGTGAAGGCGCCCGCGCCGCCGCGCCTCATGATGGTCTGCGGCACCGAAGACCGGCTCTACCAGGGGAATATCCGCCTCAGAGATCACCTGCAGGCACTCAAATGGCCCGAGCTGCAGTACCGTGAAGAGCCCGGGAACCACGAGTGGGGTTTCTGGGACAAGTGGATCAAAGAAGGACTCAAATTCCTCCTGGGCTGAGTACGCGAGGGACTTTTTTTTATCCTGTCCGGGTAAGGGCAGGGAATCCTTTCCGGCAGGAATTGTCATCGGTCGCTG
>JAQWBY010000129.1 GCA_028706165.1 Lentisphaeria bacterium
CGTCCCCTGAGGCCGGCCATTATCAATGGGTGACCGATTACTTCATCTGGTAATCGGTTCCCCATCGGTAACCGATTACGCAGGTTGAACGCTGCTGCTCCCTCACAGGTGCAGTGGGCGGCACCAGATATTGCGGAAACGGACGCGGTCATTATGGTCCTGCAATTCCAGCGCGCCGACAGCGGGGTGTGGCTGGTTGTAGGTGGCCAGCTTCTTGAATTGGGTCGGCCCCAGCATGGGCTGCATATGATGGAGGAGAATGCCGTCCATGAACAGGGTCAGGTAGCCGGGCGCCAGCAGTTTGTCGCCGGCGAAACGCGGCGCGATCCAGATGATGTCATAGGCGCTCCATTGCCCGCGGCGCGGCGAGGCGTTGACCTGGGGCGGCTGCTGGCCGTACACGGCGCCGGGGATGCCATCGGCGTACACCGGGTAATTCCAGTTGTCCAGTATCTGAATTTCGTAGAGCCGCATCATGAAGATGCCGCTGTTGCCGTGGTCAGTCTGCTCCTGCCCGGGCTCCAGGACCGGCAGCTGGTATTCGACATGGACCTGGCAGTCGCCGAATTCACTGCGGGTGTGGATATTGCCGGCCTTGGGCACGCTCTCGATATAGCCGTCTGCGACTTTCCAGCTGTGCGGCTGGCCGTCCTTGCCGAGCCATTCGTCGCTGTCCTGGCCGTCAAAAAGCACCTGTGCGTCGGACGGCGGCAGGCCAGGCTGCTCCTGCGTCGGAAAACGACCGGCTTTGACCACCGGCGGCAGGGGCCGCTGGCCGTCATGCACGCGCCACGGCGTACCGGGAATCATCGGGGTGTCAGCATAACCAGGATGGGTCTTGATTTCGTCTGCCATGATCTTGTCCTCTGCTGTTTGTGTACCTGAAACATTACCAGACGCGACGCAGCGGGCCACACAGCACCGCCGGCGCCGGCGCCTCACACGAAACGAACAATGCCAAAATCCTGCGGGCGGTGCATATTGCGCTCCAGCAGCTGCGACCAAGTCAGCCAATGCGGATGGGAACAGCCCGACGCGCACTTGTTGAAATTAGCCCGCCATTGCGTCCCGGCCAGGGGCCGCAGGGACCGCCCCAACGTTTTTTCGAACAACGCAATGGGAATGCGCACCAGCACGTGCCAGGTCACCGGCGTGGTGATCTCCGGCGCGACGCGACGCGGCAGGGAATGGACAATCTCAATGCCGCTGAGCTCGTCCTCGGGTAAAATCCGGTAGTCTTTGAGCCCGCCGGGCACCAGCGTGCAGTCGCGTATATGCGATACGTGCAGATTCCCACCGCAGTTGAACTCAAAATTGATGTAGCCCAGACCCGGCAGCGGCTCGGCAAAAAATTCCACGCAGCTATCGCGGAAGACCATCTGCCCGAATTCGGTTGACAGGCACTGCACGTAGCGATCCGTCACTTCGTAATTGAGGTACAGCCAGTCGTCGTCATAGAACAGCCGGCAGCTCGTCAGAGGAAAATGCGGTGGTGGAAAATCCGTCCTGGCGACGCGGTCAATGCGCAGCGACGCGGCGCGCTGCCAGACCGGCGCGAGGAAGTCATCACCTGGCTGCTGCCCCTCGGGAAGCGCCGGCACGTCGACCACGGCCGCCTGATCGAGCTGATACGGCGCGCGCGCCCGCTCCTTTCTCAGCGCGTCCGCCACGGCGGCCGCCGCCAGCATGACTGGTCCGTAGGCGCCCAACCCGGCGAGTTCCTGCGCCGCGCGCTCAAGGTCGCCGATCTTCCGCAGGGGCGTGAAACCGCGCTGCAAAATATCCGCCATGCCGCCGTACACGTCGTCTGGCGTGCGCAGCGGTGTCGGCAGCGCCCGTGGCAGCCGCGCCTGGCTGCTACGCGCCGCGTAGGCCGCGGCAGAGGCGCCGGCAATGCGGCCGAAGACGAAGACTTCCAAGCCGGCGTTGCCGCCGACACGATCCGCGCCGTGCAGGCCGCCCATAGCTTCGCCAGCAGCGAAGAGCCCCGGCACGGCCGTCGCGCAGTCCGGCGTAACGCGGATGCCGCCGAGGGTCGTATGCGCGGCGGGAACGACTTCCTGCCCCAGCTCGGCCAGACTCGGCGCAAAACGCCGATACTTGGCGTAGTAGGCCGGGTACTTGCGGGCGAAAGCCGCCTCGTCCACCTGCGAGTAGTCGAAGTGGATACCGCCATGGGCGCAGGCATTGCCGGCTTCGATCTCGCGCCTGATGATGCGCGCCAGCTCGCTCTTGCGGGGCAAGGGGCCGTCCGCCGGCAGGATTGACTCGCCATGGCGGTTCAGCAGGCGCGCGCCCTCATTGAGCACGGCCGTCAGCACCGAGAAACCCCGCAAAGCCTCGGGATAGACCGTCACCGTCGGCTCAAACTGCACAAAACCCAAGTCGATGAGCTCCGCGCCTGCGTCCTGCGCCAAACAGAGGCAATCGCCGCGCAGCGTCTTGCTCCAGGTGCTGAACTGCCAGAGGCCGGCAAAACCGCCGCCGGCAAGCACCACGGCCTTCGCGGCGATGGCCTCACCAGTGTCCGTCAGGACGCCGGAAATGCGTCCGTCCGTCAGCAGCAGCTTGCTCACCCGCAAACGCGTCACCGGCGTCGCCAGAAGCTGCATAGCCTGGCGGCCCGTCGTAGTCGCCTGATGCACCACCCGGGGGTGGCTCGACCCCAGTGCGTTGACCATGTCGTAGCTACCGTCCGCACAGCGGTCAAAGACCAGCCCCATGCGTTCCAGCCGCCGCAGCTCCGACAGAGACCGGTCGGCCAACACCCGCGCCAGCGCGGCATCGCTGTAACCGCCGCCGGCCCGCAGAATGTCGAAATAAAGCATATCCGGACTGTCCGGTGGATTGACCGGAGCCGAAAAGCCCATGACTTCCGTGGAGGCGCAGCCACCGGCGTCGACCACCAGCACCCGCATTCCCGGCTGCTTCTCGCGAATCTCGGCGGCGGCATTGAGGCCAGCGAGCCCCGCGCCGACGACGAGCACGTCACAACTCTGCGGCTTATCCATGGCTTACAACTCCCATACGGCGCCGTTGGCCAACGACCCGGCGCATTTACTGAAGAGGCGCAGGAATGGCGGGTAGTCGCCGCCAGGAAATTTCCAGTTCCACTCGCCTTTACGGCGGGTCAATTCGTCCTCGCTCACCAGCAGATCCAGGCGGCGTTTATCCAGATCAATCTCAATCATATCGCCATTCTTGACCAGCGCGAGTGGTCCGCAGAGGCCGGCCTCCGGCGAGATATAGCCGATGCTCAGACCGCTGGAGCCGCCGGAGAAACGGCCGTCGGTGACAATCGCCACGTCCTTGTCCAGCCCCCGGCCCTTGAGTTCCTTCTGAAAGACATAGGCCGTCGTCCCAAACGCGGCCTTGGGGCCGAGATAGCGCACCACGGCGACATCGCCCTTTTTGACCTCGCCGGCATCCAGACCAGCCATGGCCGCCTCCAGCGAATCGAAGGTCCGCGCGGGGCCGCGGAAACGCCGCATCTTCTCGTCGCAGGCACCGACTTTGATGATGCTGCCGTCTGGCGCCAGGCTGCCGTAGAGCACATAGAGCGCGCCGTCGCTGGACACGGGATGTTCCAACGGCCGGATGACCTCGCTGTCGTAGATCGGCGCGTCGGCATAATTTTCCGCGATGGTCTTGCCGGTCACCGTGAGCTCGCCGCTGTCCAGCAGAGGCAGCAGGCGCTTCATCACTGCTCGCGACCCGCCCGCGCGGTCCACATCCTGCAGATGCCAAGGGCCGCTGGGCGACGCACCGACGATCTGCGGCACCGTCCGCGACGCCAAGTCGAATTCCGCCCACCATTTGCCGCGCAGGCCGGCTTCGGAGGCCACAGCCGGAATGTGCATGAAGAGATTGGTCGAGCCCGCCATGGCCATGGTCACGCGAATGGCGTTCTTGACGGCGCCGGGTGTGATGATCTTGCGGGCCGTGATGCCCTTTTCCAACAAGGACATGATCTGCCGACCGGCCTGATAGGCGCACTGCAGCAGCTCCGAGCTCGTCGCCGCCATGCAGCCATTGCCGGGCAGCGTCAGCCCCAACGCCTCGGCGACCAGGCACATGCTGTTCGCGGTAGTCATCACGCCGCAGGCGCCGCAAGGTCCGTACATGCCGGCGACTTCGCGGTCGGCCTTACTGCGCTCATACTCGCCATTCATGACCTTGCCGACGTTGTCGGTCAGGTCGATGTAGTTCACACTGCGGCCGTCCAGGAAGGGCATGGGCATGTAGCCGCCCGTAACCATGATCGTCGGGATATTCAGCCGCGCCGCGCCCATAAGGTGCCCCGGCACGATCGAATCGCAGGTCGAGAGCATCACCATCGCGTCGAACATGTTGCTCTCCACAATCAGCTCGACTTCGTCGCAGATGTGATTGCGGCTCGGCAACTCGATGTAGCGAGGATTTTTGAGGACCATGCCGTCGCAGATCGCCGACGTCATGACCTCGAATGGCAGGCCGCCGCACTCGCGAATGCCCTGCTTCACCCGCTCGCTCAAGGCCTTCAGATGCACGTGGCCCGGATTGTACTCGTTCCAGGAATTGACCACCGCCACCAGCGGCCGCTCAAATTCGTCCTCGGTATAGCCCATGCCACGCACCAGGCCCCGACGGCATTCCTTGCCGACGCCGTACTTGCCCATGCTCCGGCAGCGTTTCGCAAATCGTTCATCCATGGTCGTCCTCCTGGCCGCTGTCCGGCGGCCGCTGTCAGCAGTTTCAGGCTGTAATCACTCAATCATGTGGTCAATGGCGCCGTCAATGGACTGCCCGCCATCGATCACGAAAGTCTGGCCGGTGATGAAGCGCGATTTTTCGTCGTCAGCCAGGAAAAGCATCATCGGCGTGATGTCCGACGTCTGGCCCAGAAATCCCAACGGAATCTTGCGCAGGTAAGACTTCATGTCCTCTTCGGTGTAACGGTTGGAGAGCTTGGTGAGGATGAAGCCCGGCGCGATGCAGTTGACATTGATGCCGTGTTTGGCCACTTCCACGCCAAGCGCCTTGGTGAACATGTTCAGGCCCGCCTTCGCCGGCGAGTAGGGCAGCATCTTGCGCCGCACCCAGGTGACCTGGCTGTGGATGGAACTGACGTTAATAACCTTCCCCCGCGCTTTGCGCTCAATCATATCCCGCACGGCGATCCGCGAACAGTAGGCCGCGGCGTTGAGATTGAGGTCGATCTGGTTGTTCCAGTACGACACCGGCATGTCAATGAAGCCGCCCTCGGGAATCTTCAGCGCGCCACCCGCATTGTTGATCAGCACGTCAATACGCCCAAAACGCGCAATGAAGGCCCGGACCATCCGCTCGCAGGCGTCGGGATCACTGACGTCGGCGCCGAAAATCTCCACGTCCGCGCCCAGTTCACGCACCTGCGCCGCCGTCTTTTCAGCGCCCTCGGGGTCCTTGTTGTAATTGACGCCAATGGCACAGCCCTCGCGCGCAAATGCCAGCGCCGTCGCCGCGCCGATGCCATGGGACGAACCCGTAATCAACACTGTCTTGCCTGTGACTGCCATCGTTCTGCTCCTTCACATTGTTGCCTGACGTTGGAAAACACACCACTCACTTGTCGATCTAAAAACTCCGTTGGCGCGCCCGGCGCCTATGTCAGCTCCCAGTGTTCGTAACCCAAGCGCATCGCACCCAGCGCCGACTGGTATGCGCCCAGGCTGGTAATACCGATGAAGCAGTTGCGGCGCTCGCGCGGGAGTATCCCCTTGAGCTCCGCGATCGTCCGCTGATACACGTAGCCATCGGCGCGACTCTGCCGGCCGGAAAAAATCAGCGCGTCGGGCGCATAGAGCTGGATCATCGCAGCGACGCCGACAGCGTTGTAGGCGGCGGCGGTGTCCAGCACGGCCCGTGCGTCGGCATCGCCAGCGCCGGCTGCGCGGTCCAGCTCGGCGGCACCATGCAGCTCCGGCCGCTGCGGGAAACGCTCCCGCGCGATGCCCACCAAATAATCACCGCCGGAGTACGCCTCAAGGCAGCCCTTGAAACCACAGCTGCACACGTGGTCGTTGCCGGGGATGAGAATATGCCCGATGTAGCCCACCGGCCGCTTGGGATGGCTGTACAACAGCACGTGATTGGCGACAATGCCCGAGCCAATGCCCACACCCAGGCCGATATTTACCAGGTTGCCGTAGCCCGCGCAAGTCCCGAACTGATACTCGGCCCACACCGCCGCGACCTGCGTGCTCATCGCAAATACCGGCACCCCCAACCGCGACGCCAGCGCGCTCACCGGCAAATTTGCCCCAAAACTCATGCCGAAATTCCCCCCCGACACAATCACGCCGTGCTCGGAATCAACATTGCCCGACACTGCCAGCCCCAGGGTCCGCACCCGCTCGCGCGCCACCCCGCTGGCCGCCAGAGCGGCGGTATAGACGCCCGTCAACCACGCATAAAAGGGCTCGGGATCACTATAGCGCGGCGTGGGCACTTCCTGCTGGTACAACGGCTCCAGATTCAAATCCGCAAACAGCACCCGGGTGTGCTCCGCACCCACGTCCATGCCCGCAAAACAGGCCGCCGAGCCCTCGATGCCCAATGGCACAATCGGCCGCCCCGGCCGTGAAGTCCGCTCTTTGCGGGAATTGAGGAAGCCGCCGGCAAGCAGGCTATCGACGGTCTTGCACAGGGTCCCCCAGGACAAGCCCGTCTGCTGACACAGGTCCTTCTTGAAGGCCTGGTTCTTCTTCGCCCGCACGGCGTCCAGCACAATGATGTGATTGGCTAACATGGCAACTCGCTGCTCGAATTACTTTTTGACAAGTACAAGCGTCCAACGCGCAACAGCTAACGCGCCGGCATCACGCCCATCGCCCGCAAATGCTCGCGCACGGTGTACATGGTCAGGAACAAATACTCCGGCTGCCGGCCGTCGCAGGACGCAATCAGCCGCCGCGACAACTCGGGCAGGTCGCGTATGCCCTCGTTATACCACGCTGCAACCCGCCGGCCATTCTCCGCCACGATCGCCAGGTTGGCCGCCAAAAACGCCTGCACCGGCGCCACGCCCTCAATCACCGGCTCCTCCCAGGGCAGATATGCATGCCCCATCACGACCCGCGCAATCTTCTCGTTCTGCAGCCGCTCTATGCTGCGCACATAACCCGGCAGGTCCATGTACAACGCGCAACCCTGCAATATAGTGCCGTTACCCTGCAGGGAATCACCCGTCAACAGCGTGCCGCTAGCCTCGTCCAGGTAACACACGGTGTCGCTGTCATGACCCGGACTATGCAGCAGCCGCAAGCCGTCCAGGCTCTCGCCGTCCTGCATCACCACGTCGGCGTCAATCCCACGCAACACCGCCGGCGGCGCCGGACTGTCCGCCGGAAATGCCGCCCGGATCAGCTTGCTGTAACGTAACGGCTCGCGAAGCTTCGCAACCGAACCCGCAAACGACACGCAACGCCGCAAGCCAAGCTCGCGTAAACGATAATGCCCCCCCACATGGTCGCCGTGCGTGTGCGTCTGCAACAACGCCGTCACGTCGCCAACTCCCAACCCCAACGCAGCCAACGCCGGTACCAGGCAGTCGTCAACGCCCGCTGCACTCGCACCACTGTCAAGCACGTAAACGCGATCACTACGCCGAACCAGATAAACACCGCTCCAACTGCCCGAAAACGGCGTCCGCAATAAATAAATACCAGGCCCGACTAACTCAAATGATACGCCAGGAGCCATACCTAATCACTCCTTTGCACTACAAGCAACGGGGTATTATATCACATCCGATACAAAACAAGCTTACTGTACACGCCGAGAGGCTTTTGCCAATGGCCCAGCAAGAAAAAACGCAGTGCGCTGGCCAGGGTTTCCACCGGGTCCACCGGGTCCACTATGTCCACCGGGTCCACCGGGTCCACCGGGTCCACCGGGTCCACCGGGTCCACCGGGTCCACCGGGTCCACCGGGTCCACTATGTCCACCGGGTCCACTATGTCCACCGGGTCCACCGTTTCCTCCGTATCCCTCCCCTCTTCGGTGTTTTTGATCCAGAGTCCATTTTGGAGCCGTTGCACTTCTTGGTGCGGGCTTTATACTAAACGGCGTTTCATGCAGTCCGGCGCCTTTGCGTCGGGCTGAGTTCCTTCCCCCCCGCATTGAGTATAAAGGACATTACGATGGCAGACGCAGTCAAAAAGAGCCTTGGTTATAGTGACTCCCCGATTATTCCCGGCAGCTGCTGGCATGTGCATGACGGCGACCGTCCACAGCCGCGCGTGGTGAACCCGGGTAGCTTCAGCACCCAGGAAGCCGCCGGCGCGCCGCCGTCAGACGCCGTGGTGCTCTTTGATGGCAAATGCCTCTGCAACTGGCTGAGCAAGGACAACCAAGAAGCGCCGTGGAAAGTCGAAAATGGCTACATGGAAGTCGTTCCCAAGAGCGGCAACATCCACACCCGCATGGAATTTGGCGACTGCCAGCTGCACTTGGAATTTGCGACGCCGTCCGTCGTCGTCGGCGATGGCCAGGGCCGCGGCAACAGTGGCGTCTTCTTCATGCGCAAGTACGAGATTCAGGTCCTGGACTGCTTTGAAAATCCGACCTATCCGGACGGCACCACCGGCGCCATCTATGGCCAATACCCGCCGCTGGCCAATGTCTGCCGCAAGCCCGGCGAGTGGAACATGTACGACTTCGTCTGGATCGCGCCACGTTTTGCCGGCTCACAGCTGGTCTCCCCGGCCTACATCACCGTCTTCCTCAACGGCGTGCTGCTGCACCACATGAAGGCCCTCCAGGGCCCGACGCAACACCGCAAACTGGCCGAGTACGTCCCGCAGAACAGCATCGGCGCCCTGGAACTCCAGGACCACAACAACCCCACCCGCTTCCGCAATATCTGGTTCCGTAACCTCAACACCTACGACCAGCTCGGCTGAACAGTGCCGGTGGCCGTTACAGCCGGGACTGACGGCGGCAAGCCACAGCTTGGCACATCATAATCGATCCTCACGGGCCCCGGTAACACACACCGAGGCCCGCATTGTTTCCGTACCCGTCCGCCAACCATGAGGAACACGAGCCATGCGCAGCAAGGAATCGCTCAAAAAACAGGTTCTGAAAGCCATTGACGATCACGCCGCCGCCATTGTCGCCATCGGCGACAAGGTCTGGAAAAATCCGGAAAGCGGCTACAGCGAAGTCAAAACCGGCAAGCTCGCCGTCAAGACGCTGCGCAGCCTCGGCCTGGCGACTCGCGATGGTCTCGCCCTCACTGGCGCCCGCGCCGACCTGGACAGCGGCCGCCCCGGACCCGTCCTGGCCCTCCTTGGCGAGATGGATGCGCTCGTCATCCCCAGCCACCCGGAAGCCGACCCGGTCACCGGCGCCGCCCACGCCTGCGGCCACAACACCCACATCGCTGGCATGCTCGGTGCCGCCATGGGGCTGGTCAAGGCTGACGCCGCCAAAGACCTCACCGGCAAAATCGCTTTCATCACTGCGCCGGCCGAAGAATGTATCGAACTGGATTACCGCACGAAACTCATTGCGGACGGCAAAATTGAGTTCCTCGGCGGCAAACAGCAGCTCATCGCCGAAGGCGTCTTTGACGACGTCGATCTGGCCGCCATGCTTCACGTCGGCAACTACAGCCTGCCGCAATTCAACGGCTTTGTCATGAAGGACATCACCTTCCACGGCAAGGCCTGCCACGCAGCCAGCCCCGGCAATGGCGTCAACGCCATGCATGCCGCCACCCTCGCCATCAACGCCATCGGACTCCTCCGCGAAACCTTCAGCGGCGACGCCACCATTCGCGTCCACGGTATTATCACCGACGGCGGCAAAGCCGCCAATATCATCCCCGACACCGTCCGTCTCGAATACCAGGTCCGCACCAACGATCTCAAAAAACTCGGCGAGCTCAGCGACCGCGTGGACTGGGCTCTGCGCGGAGCGGCCATCGCCCTCGGCGCCAAGGTCGACATCAACACCCTCCCCGGCTATCTGCCCATGATCGAGTCGCCCGCAATGGCCAAGCTCTATCACGACGCCATCAAACGCCACGCGCCGGAAGCCACCCTGCCCACCCCGCAGTTCAGTGGCGGCTCCAGCGACATGGGCGATGTCTCACAGATCGTCCCCGCCATCCACGGCGGCATACCCGGCTGCA
>JAQWBY010000130.1:0-1324 GCA_028706165.1 Lentisphaeria bacterium
CAAATTGTCCCCGGTGAATTCCCTACCGGGGTGGTTACTGACCGATTACCTATTTTTCATAAGGGCCCTATTTCCCTCTTGTGAATTGTCACTCTTTTTTGTACACTATGGCCAACACAATTTTCTTGGCCGAAACACCGTTATGCGCGCAGCCCGCCAGCGGTAATAGCGCACTAGCCGCAGTAATTCGCTGCATGAGCACCCGCAACATGAAAGGATACACACCATGAGCTATCTCCGCAGACGTCATTTCACCCTCATTGAACTGCTGGTCGTGATTGCGATCATCGCCATATTGGCAGCGATGCTGTTGCCGGCGTTGGCCAAAGCCCGTGAGAAGGCCCGCGCCATCTCCTGCACGTCGAACCTGAAACAAATCGGCCTGGGCTGCCGCATGTATCTTGACGACTATCCCAGTGGCATGACCCACCGCGTCTACTGGGTCGCCACGATCGTCTGGCCCGACGGCGTGCAGCGCAGCATGTCCGCAGCAAACTACATGGACCCCAACGTCGTGACTTGGCGGGAACAAATCTACGCCAACGTCGGCGACATCAAAAGCTACAACTGCGGTTCGGCAACGAAAAACGCCTACACGGGCGCGCCCAACGCCAAATGGCAGGGCCATTACACGTTCAATAACGGCTGTTTGAATATCGCCGACTCTGCTTACGTCAGCCCCAGTACCACCGCCTTGATCCTGGAGAGCACTGACGATCTGGGCTCAACGCCCACCTACTACGTCGACAACTACACCAAGACCAGTGCGCCAACCACCAGCATGCGCGTCTACGGCCGCCATAACGGCAACGTGAACGTCACCTACGCCGATGGCCATGTCGGCGCCGTCAAACAGATTTCCATCCCCAGCTACTCCACCACCAACAGCCGTTTCTGGAGCCCCACCTACACCGGCACCAACGATTAAGCCCGGCACACAGCCTAACGCCACAAAACACAAGCGCGCCGGCGGGCATCATTCGCCCGCCGGCGCGCTTTTTTTGCCCCACAGCAAGTCGTGGGGCTACCGAATAACTACCGAAAATGACGGCCCGCCGCTACGGACGGCCTATCGCACCGCGGCGTTCCGTGCCCCACGGCTTGCCGGGGGGGCTGTGTGTTTTCGTGTTTATTTTGGCAGGTCGGCCTCATTGAAGCCGTTGTAGATATTATCGCGCCAGATGGCGCCACCGATGCCGTCATAGACTGTGGCTTTTGGTGAGGTCTTGGTGAAGTAGCCATCGGCCACCAGCAGCTTGCCCTTGCGGTGGCGGATGACCGTAATGTCATCGAGTTTGAAGCCGAAGTTGTTGTAGTAGGCGCA
>JAQWBY010000130.1:1424-10108 GCA_028706165.1 Lentisphaeria bacterium
CGGCAACCAGAACGCCACTGGCCAACGTGGCAACACGCCGGGAAGCACTACGATACAGGGACATGGCGAAAACTCCTCTCCGGATTGTTGTTTATCACTATGCTGAACTCAAGACCACGGCGTGTTTTTCACGATTAGCCGCGTTGCCGGGCCATTGTCGTCAAAATAAACGGCGGTCCCGCACTATAACGCGGGAACCGCCGTACACACACGTGATTTTGTTAGGCCGCTTGCGTGTCAAACTGCTACCGGCTGGCTGCGCCGACGCAAGCCGCACCTGAGCGCTTATTTCCCGCGGATTTTGCTGAACCAGTCTTCCAGCTGTTTGCCAGCGGCTTCGCGGCCACCGAGGCCGAAGGACAGGGCGAAAGCGACAGCAACGCCGCCGAGGGTCAGACCAAAGGCCATGCGGACGATGTCGTCGGCAATGCCCATGGAACGCAGGCCCATGGCCACGACCAAGCCAATGATGGCCACGCGCGCCAGGCCGGCCATGAAGGGACTGGTGCCCGTGGCACGCATGGCACCGTGCGCGGCTTTGGCTAAGAGGCCGCCAATGACCAGGATAACCAGACCGAGGGCGATGTCACCCGCAAACAAGGTCAGCTGCCCAAGCAGCTCGGAAAGTTTGGCCATCTCCAGCTTCTCAACCGCTGATACCAGTGCCGTCAGCATGATGAAGAACATCACGACGCCACCAATGACTTTCGACAGCGTGAACTTGCCGCTGAAACTGGATTCCAAACCGAGCTTGCCGGGAATGGCGTCAACTCCGAGATTCTTGAGCAGGTCGCTCACCACGGTCGTCACAAAACGGCCGACAAAGAACGCCACCGCTAAGATGATCGCCGCACTGAGAATCTTCGGCACTGCCAGCATCAGCGACTGCAGCATGTCAGTCGCCGGCTTCGATAGGGCTTCGATCTTGAGCACGTCCAAGGCCGCAATCAGCACCGGCACAAAGACGAAGATGAAAACAATCTGGCCAACAAAGCGCGCCAGACTGAAGCCCTCGGCCAGTCCAAGCTTGGCCTTGTACTTATCCAACGAGCCCAACACCGTCGCTACCACGCCAGAAGCCGTCTTGGCAATGATATAGCCGATGATCGCAATGAGCAGCGCGGCGATGATGTTGGGAATCGCCGCCATGAACTGATTGAACATGTTCAGGACCGGATCCAGCACGCCCTTGACGCCGAGAATGTCCAGAACCAGCAGCAGGAGGCAGAGTAGCAGCAGATAACGAAACACCGTGACCAGAACGCTGGAAAGGCCCTTCCCCGCCTGGCATTTGCAATCTTCTTTGCCGCAGCAGAGTTTTTCGTCCAGCTTGGCTTTGCCCAGGAGCGCGTTGAGTCCCTTGGTGAGCAGCTCAATCAACAACCAGCCCACGACAAGCACAATCAGTGCACCAAACGCGTTGGGCAGATACTCGCCAATTGTGTTCAAGAACGGATCAATGAATTCACGTACTGCTTCCATGTCGTCCTCCTGATTTTTGTTTTATTCCTCGTAGCCGGGAAAAAAGTTCACCGAACCGCCTTACTCTACCTGCTCGCCTCAGGCTGTGCAAGCTCAATGCATGCAATCGAAGCAATTAATAGGTAATCGGTCAGTAAGCGCCTCGGCGGGGAAAACACCGGGGCGCTTACTCCTATGAAACCCGCAGCCACAAAGGTCGGCGGAAATCTCAGATTCCATTGCCTCTTTGGCCCCAGTCAGCTTCGCCGACTGGGGCCAAAGAGGCCGAGGAACACGAACATTACTAGCGCGCTACCCAGGGCGGCGCACGCTTTCAGCGTGCTTGCCCTGGGCTGGACTGTTTCGCGCTTTCAGCGCTTCTGCCGCTTCGCGGCGGAAATGCACGACGAGAAAAGGCTGCTTGGTTGAAACAACAAGCGCCATGGATACCGTTAAATGAAGAGCATCGGTTTCATAGGAGTACCCCCCGGTATAGAGGAGACACGCAGGTCCGCCCCCACTTCCTCACGGACGTTTTTGGTTCCGCGAGAAGTATTTGAGGAGGATTTTCTTGCGTTCGGTGTCTGCGGTAGCGGGCTTGTTGTTATGGGGATTCTCGTCGTATTCGACGCTCCAGTTATACCATTCGCGGAAGGCGTGGTAGCTCCAGTCCCAGCCGTATTCCTCAAAGAGTGAGATGGCGTCCTCGAGATACTGCGCGGCGCCCGGAGCGAAACGGATTGCGGAGAATTCGCCCATGTAGATCCTGGCGCCATACTTGAGTTGGAAATCGCGGATGGGCTGAAGGACTTTGCGCAAGGTGTCCTGGTTGAATTCAACGCCACCAAAAACACCGGGGTATGTCTTGAGCTCGCCGCGGAGCACTTTTTCCATATTGCCGGGACCGACGCCTTGGTGGGTGTATTCGCCGGGATCGTACAAGTGTCCCTGGTAGATGAGGTTTTTCAGCGGCAGCGGTTTGAGATAAGTGAAAGCCTTAGCATTGCTCCACTCATTGGCGGCAATGATGATCGGCTTGACGGGATCAATTTCCCGGATGGCCTGCGCCGCCAGGTACTGGCAGGTCAGGTAGTCATAAGGCACTTCGTTGTACTGGGTGGGCTCATTGATCAGATCGTATGCGACAACAATGCCCACGCCGCGATAATGTTGCGCGATCTCCCGCCAGATGTCCACAAATAAATCCAGGTAGTCTTTTTCGAAGAAGATGATGCAGTTGCTTTCGTTGACAGCGACATTGCCGGCGAGAACGCCGGCCGTGCCGGCGATGCCGTCGCGATAGCGGCCGCCGGGCGGGCAGTGCATATCAACGATCACATTCAGGCCCAGGCGCGTCAGCAGCGGAATGTGCTCGTCGAGGTTTTTCATGTGCTGGCGGAAGATGGCTCGGAACTGCTCCTTGTCCATGCGGGCTTCTTTGGGCGCGTTCAGCTGCCAGCGGATGACGTTGGCGCCCCAGCGGGCCAGTTCTTCGAGGTCTTCGGCCTTGGCGCCCTCGGAGAGCCCGGGGCTCATGCAGCCACGCAGAATGGGCAGCTTGGTAACCGCGTCGTCGTATTCACAGCGGAAACCCTCCGGGAGTTCCGCAACGGTCGGGTAGATATTGACTTCGCGGATGCTGAGGTCTTTGAACCAGGCCGTGCCGTTGCCTTCCTGTAGGCCGACATTGAAGAGGCCCTCCGTGGCGTCGTCGGGGATATTGGCGATAAAGGCCACCTGGCGCCAGTCGCTGTCAGCCGGCAGTGATAGGCCGCCACCACCGCCGGGATACTGGCGGGTGCCTTTGCTGACGAAGCTCAGCATAAATTTGAAGCCGAGGTAGCCCTTGCTGGGCTTGCTGAGCTTCTCGTGTCGGCTGATGCAGCTGATTTCGATCTGTTTGCCATGATAAGGCGTGAGATCAAAACCCATGCTGGCGCCGTGCATACCGGCGGCGCGTTCCGGTGGCACGGACACCTTCAGCACCATGGCGCCGTCTTCCTGCTGCCACTGGCTGTCGGCGTCCAGTCGCCAGGGCGCGGTATTGGCCGGGTCTTTTGGCCACAACTGGGCTTGGGCGCAAGTGGCCGCCAAGAACATACCGGCCATGGACAGTATAAGCTTTTGCATCATCATCGTCACTCCTTAGATTAGTCTCTACAGGTCTTCGCTCAGCAGCGCCGTTGCCTGCAGTCCGATTAAGCACAGGCGTTCAGCAACGGCGGTGTCGTTCTCAGCCGGCGTTACGGGACGCCTTCAATGCTGCATGTAACGCCTGAGCATCGAGCCGTATTTGCTCCAAGCTCTTGCCGGGCTTGTAGAGACTCGACCCGATGCCCGCGCCGGCACATTGCGTGAGAAAGCTGCCGAGGTTGTCGTTGTTGACCCCGCCAACGGCCAGTATGGGCGCCTTCAGCACCGCCTTGATGTCCTTGATGTAGCCCACGCCGAAGGGACCAGCTGGGAAAAGCTTGAGGAAATGGGCACCGGCAGCCACGGCGGCGAAGCCCTCCGTCGGCGTCAGAAAGCCCGGGATAGACACCAGCCCGAGCTCAACTGTGCGGCGGATCACCGCGGCGTCGCTGTTCGGCGAGATGATGTACTTGCCGCCAGCCTGGGCGACCTGCTCGACGTCAGCCGCAGTCAAGACTGTACCGGCGCCGATCAGCAGCCGGTCGCCACGGTGATAATGGGCGGCCGCGAGGCCGATGCTGCGAAGCGCAGCGGGCGAATTGAGCGGTACTTCAATGAGGCGGATGCCCTCCTCCGCCAGCACGTCGCAGACGGCCAGCATCTCCTCCGGCTTGATGCCGCGCAGAATGGCGATCAGGGGACACTCGGCCATATAGCTGTCAAGCAGTGTCATTGTCTCGGCTTCCTTCCTGGAACTATCTTAGCGCATGACCCGGCCCGACGCGTTGCCGCCCATGAGCGCAACGACTTCGGCGAGAGTGGAGAAATTGTAGTCGCCTGGTATGGAATGCTTCAAGCAGCTGGCGGCCACGGCAAAGGCCAATGCCGTCTGCGGGGCTTTGAAATCGTCGTGATGCAAGGCATAAATCAGCCCGGCGCAGAACGAATCACCACCGCCAAAGCGGTCAATGATGTTCTTGATTTCGTAGGGGTGGTACTGGCCGGTACCGTCCAGCGGTGCGAAATACGCCTTCTTCGCCTCGCAATCGTAGAGCATGGCGCCCCAGTTGTTGTGATCGGCCGAAAAGCTCTCCCGCAGGGTGATGCCAATGTACTTCGCCCGCGGAAAACGCGCCGCCAGCTTCTGCGCGACCTGGACATAGCCCGCCGTAGATAGGGTGCCGGATTCGATCGCGCTGCCGTCGGCCTTGAGCCCGAAGACGTCCGCCGCGTCCTCTTCATTGCCGATGATGATATCCGCCTCGGGAACGATCTGGCCCATGCACTCGCCGGCCAAATCCTGCTGCTTGGTGCCCGGGCGCCACTTCCAGAGTTTCTTGCGGTAGTTGAGGTCGCAGGAGATGCTCAGACCCAGTTTCCGGGCAGCGCGGACAATTTCAAGCGTGGCCAGGAAGGCCTTCTCACTCAGCGCCGGAGTGATGCCCGTCACGTGCAGATGGGACGCGCCATCAAGCATCGCCGCAAAATCATAGTCTTCCGGACCGCACTGCGAGATCACCGACCCCTCGCGGTCGTAGATGACATTGGAGCCGCGCTGGGCAGCGCCGTGCTCAGCGTAATAGACGCCCATGCGGCCGCTCTTCTTGAGCAGAACGCGACTGGTATCCACGCCAATGCCACGCAGCTGGGTGATGAACGCCTGGGCAATCGGGTTGTCCGGCAGGGCCGTCAGATAGCGGGCGGACATGCCCAGCGTCGCCAGCGACACGCAGACATTGGCCTCGCCACCACCAAACGTCGCATCCAAAGAGCCCGGCAGGGCCTGACCAAAACGCTGCTTGCCGGGCGGGCAGAGACGCAACATCACTTCACCAAAGCCAACAACCGTTTTTTCCGACATGACACGACCTTTCGTTTTTCTTGGTGGCGTTTCGTAATGAGGATGCAAGTCAACATGATCACTTCGGGGGCGCCGCTGGTGCGGGGCCTGCTGGCGCGTTTGGGTTAACGCCTTCGCCGATATCCAGCACGGTCACGTCGGCCGGGCTGTTGAGGCGCACACCGAGGTAGGCGCCGACGCCGGCGCTTTCGCAGAGGACGCGGCCGCCTTTGAGGGCATGCAGGCCCGGCCGCGCCAGACTGCGGTCGCGTAACGGCGCAAAGGGATAGCGCTGGGTGAAAGGCAGGCGGAATTGGCCGGCGTGAGCGTGGCCGCTGAACATCACATTCCAAGCGAACGGCTGCAGAAACACGTGGGTGTCGGGATTGTGCGACATGAGCAGCACCGGCAGGTCCTCGCTGCCGGCCATCTTCAGGCATTTCTTGCCTTTCATGTCGCCCCACCACCAGTCGCCCAGACCGACTATCGCCAGGCGCTGACCGCGGATCACGGTTTCGTGCCGCTGATTCTGCAGCAGCTGTATGTGGCATTTTGCCAAGCAGGTCTTGAGATCAGCTAGGCGCGACTGGGGTTTGCGCACGGCTTTGCCGTGTTCGCCACTGGCGTAATCGTGGTTGCCCAGACAAGCGTAGGTGGGCACGGCCGTGCCCAAGCGCTGGAGCGCCGCTTGCACGTCAGCGCTCAGGCCTTCGCGATCATCAAACTCAAAATCGCCGGTAAACAAAGCCAGGTCTGGCTGCTGGGCTAGCCCCAGGGTGATGGCGTTCTCCAGCCGCCGCACGGCCGACTTGCCACTCAGGTGCGGGTCCGTCAAATGCAGGATGCGCAATGGCCCAGTCATCGGCACCGGCAAGGCCTGGCCGTCAAGAGGCCAGCGCCGCAAGGTGATTTTTGACGACTCCAGCCAGTAGGTGCAGAAGCCCGCCGCAAACAAAAACGGCGAGGCTATTCGCAGCAGCTGGAATTTCCAGCCGAAATCCTGACGTCGTAAGATGCGTTTGCCCATGTGTCTGAATCAGTTGTTCGCCCGGTGGCCAGGCCGCAGGCAGCGGCGGTATGTGTTTAGAAACCGAAAAGCGCCTTGGGGCGTTCGTAAGCCAAGCTGACGGCCAGGCGTTTGGCGACCTCGCAGGGCATCTGCCCCTGGTCCACCATGCCGCCCAACGAGCGCGAAAGCGTCCGCCGGAACACCTCATGACGCGAGCCGTAGGAGAGAATCTTGCGCGAATCGGAAACCATGCCGGCCAGATTGCTGAGCACGTCCACTGAGCCAACGTAGTCCAGCTGGGTCTTCATGCCGATGTAGGAGTCGTTGAGCCACCAGGCCAGGCCCAGGCTGACTTTCTCGCCGAAGGCCCGCGTCAACTGCGCCAAGGTGGCATTGTGGATCGGATTCATGTTATACAGCACGATCTTCAGGCGGTGGTCAAAACGGTTGAGCAGAGGCAGCAACGGCGTCACGTAGTCCGTGAGGTGGTCGGAGATGTCACCGCCGACATCGGCGCCGATGCTGTTGAACAGCGAGTCGCGCGTGTCGCGGACGGCGCCGATGTGAATCTGGAAGACCCAGTCTTTCTTCGCGTCCATTTCGGCCACTTCATTGAAGACGTAGGACATGAAGGCCACGACGTCATTCTTGCTCAATTTCTTGCGGTCACGGGCGCGCAGGAAAATTTCGTTGGCGTCGGCGGTGCTGACTTGATGGCCGTAGGGCACCGTCATGCCGTGATCGCTGGCCTTGCAGCCCAAAGTGGCGAAGAAGTCATGCGCCTGTTGCAGCACGGCGATGAGGTCGTCGATGGAATTGCAGTGGGTCTGCCAACGGCGTTCGAGCTGCGCGAGGTAGTCTGCCCAGTCGGGCTTGTACACGTTCATGGCACGGTCCGGCCGGAAGGTCGGGCGGACCACGCCCGCCAGCGGCGATTGCTGCAGGGCCAAGTGGTATTCGAGGGTGTCCACCGGGTCATCGGTGGAGCACATGGCCTCCACCTTCATCTGTTTGATCAGCTCCTGCTGGGCCATGTCCGGCCGGTTGAGCACGGCCTTGCTCTTGTCCCAGATGAGCTGGGCGTTTTCGGCGCTGATCAGTTCGTCGATGCCGAGGCGGCGCTTGAGGTCCAGGTGTATCCACTCGTAGGTGGGGTTGCCGGCGACTTTGTCAAAGGCCGCGGCCATGGCCAGCCACTTCTCCTGATTGCTGCGGTTTTTACCCGTGAGATATTCTTCCTGCACGCCGCATTTGCGCAGACACTCCCACACATAGTGGTCAGTCGCGCCTTCGGCTTCCCAGATATCGCTGAAGCAGCGGTTCTCGCTGAGGGCCTTGACATCGCAATGGTTGTGCGCGTCAATAATGGGCAGGTCCGCGATGTCCGCATAGATGGCCTCGGACGTCTTGCCCTGCAAGAGATAATGTGCATCAAGAAAAGCCATGGTCACTCCTGGTGTTGTACTCACACGTTCTGCTCTGACAGCAACGGGGCACCACGATCCCGACGTGGTGCCCCCTGCTTCCGTCTCTGGCGAATCACCGCCCCAGCCGGCAGCGAGCCGAGTTACTCAGCGCTGCCGCAAGGCCGCTATCAGGCCTTTTTCGCTTTCTTCGTGGCCGTGACTTTGGCCTTGGCGTTGGCCGTGGCTTTCACGGGCACCGGCACGTTGTTGACCTTGGTGATCTGGCCCGTTTCGGCGCAGTTCATGCAGGCGACGACAGCAGCGAGGGCCTTGTAGCCCTTGAGCCCATCGAAGGGCGGCTCGAAATCGTCGAGAATACTGTCCACAAACAAGTCCGGAATGCCGCTCTTGACCTGTACGGTGTTGGTGGCGACGGCGCCGACCTTGTAGAGGACGCGTTCGCCATTGCCCAGGAAGACTTCGACCTGGTAGTCTGGATTGGCGCCCAGGACCATGCGGCCCTTGGTGCCGATGAAGGTCGTGGTGTTGTCTTCGCCGCCGTAGTAGGTCCAGCTGGCGGTCAACTGACCGATGACGCCGTTGGCCATGCGCAGGATGCACACGGCGTTGTCATCAACCGTGATGGGCTTGCCCTTCTCGTTCTTCTTGTGCATGGTGGCGATGAAAGCGCCAGCCTCGGCGATGTCTGTGCCCAGCAGCCAGGGAATCAGGTAGGCCTTGTGCACGCCAAGGTCGCCCATGCTGCCCACGTAGGCTTTCTCTTTCTTGAAGAACCAGGTGTGCGGCCCCTTGTCCTGCGACCAGCCTTCGGGCC
>JAQWBY010000131.1 GCA_028706165.1 Lentisphaeria bacterium
ACAGCGGTCGCGGCTCTTCCAGTGTCGCATCGTTGCCGGCGGCGGCGGCTTTGGCTTGTTCTTCCTTCCGAAACAGCCAATGCATGCCGATGCCGATAAGTATGCTCATGCCGATGGCACCGAACGCCCGGGCGACGCCGATTTCAACGCCAAGCACCCGTGCTGTCAAGGTGATAGCCATGATGTTGATCGCCGGGCCGGAATAGAGAAACGCCGCCGCTGGTCCAAGCCCGGCCCCCCGCTTGTAAATTCCCGCAAACAACGGCAGAATGGTGCAGGAGCAGACCGCCAGAATGGACCCGGAAACCGACGCAACCGCATAGGCGACCGTTTTCTTTGCCGTGGGGCCCAGATATTTCATGACTGCGCCCTGACTCACGAAGACGCCGATCGCCCCAGCTATGAACAGGGCCGGGATCAGGCAGAGTAACACATGTTCCTGGGCATACCATTTCACCAGTGCCAGTGACTCCAATACCGCATTGTTGAACCGCGCCGTGCCGACAGGCAGCCAGTAGCAGAGCGCAAACACACCCGTCAAACCAAGCAGCCAGCGCCATTGAGTTTTCCACATCGTGAGGGGCTCCAGTATTTAGCTTAATGCCTTAATAAGAGGCAAAAAAATTATTGTCTACGGCTTTGCAGGCAGGACACCATGTCGAGAATGCAGGGGCAACGCAAGCGGTAGAAGACCGATTGGCCGCGCTTGTCGCTCTCCAGAATGCCAGCCTGCCTGAGGATGGTCAAATGCTGGCTGACGGTGGCAAACTGGACGCCGATGGCGTCAACAAATTCACACACGCAGTGTTCTTGGCCGTCGGCCAGTTGTTTGACGATCCACAGTCGCGTGGGATGCCCAAGGGCCTTGAATACCTCGGCTTCCTCTTGGCACGTGTTTTTCTCAAATTTCAGCATCGCCGCTCCTTTGTCATTTAGTAATATGCCATAATACCAGCTAAAAACAAGAGTACCAGGGAGCTTAATAGTACATCATGGGTAAGGGGTCACCCATTGAGAATTGAACCATAGAGCTTCTGGCTGAGTCAAACGTGCCCGTTTCCCTGGCCGCGAAGCGGCAGAAGCGCTGAAAGCGCGAAACAGTCCAGCCCAGGGCAAACACGCAGAAAGCGTGCGCCGCCCTAGGTACAACGGCGACCATGTTCGTGTTCCTCGGCCCTTTTTGCCCCATTCGGCGAAGCTGACTGGGGCAAAAGGGGCAATGGAACTCACTTGCTTACCTGGGATTGACATCGGCGGCATGTTTGGCCGCCATTATCAATGGGTGACCGCTTACGACAGTGGCTGGGCAATTGGCGACAGCGGGCGTGCCTTGTGTGTACGGGGGCGTTATATTGGCGGGGCGTGCGTAAGGCGTTCTTTCTTTAGTGTCAGCGGGTGCGCGGCGGGTGGTTTGTGGCTACGCACCAATCACGAAGAGGGCAGAAGACGATGAACATGAGTGACAGTAGCGCTGCGATGATGGATCAGCAGTCGTCGGGACCGCGTTTTGATGTACGGGATTTTGGCGCCAAGGGCGACGGCATGACACCGGACAGCGTTGCCATTCAGGCTGCGCTGGACGCAGCGGGCGCGGTCAATGGCACGGTGTATTTTCCGGCTGGGCACTATCTTTGCCATGGCTTGCGGGTGCCGGCGCATGTCACCTTGCTTGGGGATCCGGCCTGGATATTCAAGGCGGACCGCGTTGGCGCCGTGCTGGAACTCGATGCCGAGGATTGCGATTGCCTGCTGGACATTACGGGGGCTTTTGGTGTTCGTGTCCGCGGGATGATGCTCAGCGGCGCGCGTTATCGCAAATCCGCCCGGCCGATACATGGCATTTTTCTGAATAACCGCGAGGCCTTCAGCAAGAAGGAAGACAGCATCGTGATTGACGACTGCAAGATCGCGGAGTTTTCCGGTCATGGCATTTATCTGCTGCGCATTTGGCTGTTCATCATCCGCCACAGCCACTGCTTTGGCAATGGCGGCAGTGGCGTGCAGATTTATGGCTGGGACGGCTTTGTGACCGATAATCAGCTTTCGGCCAATGGTGGTCACGGTTTTGGCTGCGAGACCTGCGGGGCGACGGTGATGTTCACCGCCAATCGCGTCGAGTGGAACCGCGGCTACGGGCTGTATCTGTGCGGCGGCGACGCGTGGAATGTCACCGGCAACAGCTTTGATCGCAACTGGGGCGCCGGCCTTTGCGCGCTGGGCATGAGCGCAACGACTGTCACCGGCAATCTCTTCCGGCGCTGCGGTAAGGACAGCCACCAGCTCGCGGAGGGTGAGCGGTCCTGTCATGTGCGACTGGAAAACTGCAATGGTCTGACGCTGTGCTCAAATGTCTTTCGAGCCGGCCGCGACGACGGCGGCAAGGGTATTTTCACGCCGCAAATCGGCATGATCATCAAGGGCATGTCCTACTCAGTGGTATCCAGTAACGCGCTGTCGCGCGGCTACATGGACCAGATGATCATCGATCAGGGCGAACACGGCCCGGATTTCATCCTGAAGGACAATGTCGGCTGCCCCGCCAAGTAGGGGCGGACTGGCGTGTCCGCCTTTTATGTCTCACGCGAAGGCGCGAAGGCGCGAAGAACTCAAAGGCAAAGAAGGGCGGCCTGTCTTGCCGCTGTGCGGCAATTCACGCCGCCGGTAAGAAGGCGCGAGGGCGGGGCGGACTGGCGTGTCCGCCTTTTATGTCTCACGCGAAGGCGCGAAGGCGCGAGGGCGGGGCGGACTGGCGTGTCCGCCTTTTATGTCTCACGCGAAGGCGCGAAGGCGCGAAGAACTCAAAGGCAAAGAAGGGCGGTCTGTCTTGCCGCTGCGCGGCAATTCACGCCGCCGGTAGGAAGGCGCGAGGTCGGGACGGACTGGCGTGTCCGCCTTTTATGTCTCACGCGAAGGCGCGAGGGCGCGAGGGCGGGGCGGACTGGCGTGTCCGCCTTTTATGTCTCGCGCGAAGGCGCGAAGGCGCGAAGAACTCAAAGGCAAAGAAGGGCGGCCTGTCTTGCCGCTGCGCGGCAATTTACGCCGCCGGTAGGAAGGCGTCGGTGCGGATGATACGCGTTGGTGGTATCAGTTGCTGCCAGCGCCGCCGGTGTTGGCGGTTTTGACGCTGGACTCCCGGAGGACGAGCTCGACGGGTATCTTCATTTGCACGGGCGGGCTGTTTTTGGGGAGATCGCCGCGAATGAGGTCGTCAAGCAGTGCTGCCGCGCGATAGCCAATCATGGTGAAATTTTGGCGGACACTGCTGAGGGAAGGGTGCAGGCGTCGAGCAAAGGTCAGGTCGTCGTAACCGACCAGAAACAGGTCGTGGCCGATGATGGCGCCCAATTCTTGGGCAGCGTCATAGACGCCTTGGGCGACGTAATCATTCTGGCAGAAGATGCAAGTCGGCGCTTCGATGTGCCTTAGTATCTGCAGCACCGGCTGTTGGTGCAGTCGCCGAAGATCGTCGGGTTGCAAGGTGCTGCTGTTGGCAAAATCGATATTGATGCGGTGGATGAGCTGGGCGATGTCGGCTTGGCTGAAGCCGGCGCGGCTCATGGCGTCGCGATAGCCGGCTTGGCGTTCGCTAGCGGCGCTACTTTCGTCTTCGACGCCGAGGTAATGCACGGCCATGCCGGCGTGGCGCAGCAAATGCGCGGTGGCTAGCAGCGCGCCGCCGTAATGGTCTGAGGCGACCACATGGAGGGGCAATGCGTCAATACTGCGGTCAACGCTGACAAAATGGAGGCCCTGACGGATTAGTGCTTGGAGGCTCTCCACGTAGGCCGGATGACTGTTGCCGAAGATGATGGCGCCGGGGAAGCCGCGTGCAGCCATTTGCTGCAGGGGCAGCGGCTCGTCGGGATTGCCTGAATACAACTCAATACCCATGCCATGTTCACGAGCGAAGCGGGTCATGCCTTCCTGGATATGGACGATATTTTCGTCGATCACGGCATTCCAGACGCCGATGATGACTCGGTCTAACTGTGGGGGGGGGGCAGAATCGCGAGCGGTAACAGGGGGTATTTTTTGCACGAAGACTCCGCGGCCGTTTTCGCCACGTAGGACACCCTCTTCGCTGAGATCCTTAACTGCGCGGCGGACTGACACTAGGCTGGCTGAGTGTGCCTCGCACAATTCGCGGGTTGAGGGAATACGTTCTCCGGGCGCGATACGCCCGGAACGGATAATGTTCCGGATGTCGTCCTTGATTTTTTCGTATAGAGGTTGCGTCCTCTGTATCATGCTCGATGTGCCTTTCAATCCGTGCTTGGCCGGGACTCGGGCGCTGTTTTGATTGGCAATGCCCGACGTGATTGCTCAGTTCATGTCTGCGTGGCGCAGGTATGGTCCGGCTGACGAATGCTATTCTAGTATCAATTCAAAATACAGTGTCTTGCAGTTGTTATCCAGCGTGAGGGTCAGGGTGCTGTCGGCCGCATGGGTGGCGAGTTTTTGCCGGCGTGCGCCGCTGAGTGGATCGACGGCATAGACCTTGAGGTCGGCGGCGTGGCGGTTGTTGATGCTGATCGTTGCGTAGACGTTTTCTGCCAGGACCGGCACGCTGCCCATTTCCTTGAGCAGTCCGGCCTCGTTGATCTGGCCGGTGTTGGCGGCATTGGCGACGGCGCAGAGGAGGAGCCGACGCGAGGCGGCGATGGACGCGTTGTCCAGCGTGGTCAAAGCGATGGTTGCCCAGCGCATGGGGCTGTCCAGAGCCAGGTCGCGTGGGCGGTCGCCGATATCTGTCAGATCGCAGAGACGACCGGTAATGCATTGGCTTTTGGGTGTGTCGATCAGGAACAGACCGGGTTTGGGGTAGCGACGTAGTTCGTTGGTGTCCGAGCAAAGATGGTGGGTGTTGCTACGGCTGTCGTCGAGTTTCTTCATGACTTGCTCGTGAATTTCTTCTTTTTTTGCATCGGCCTGCATGGCCAGTTTGCCCAGCCAGTTTGTGCTTTCATCAGGGGCGAATTCGAAGCTGAAACGGCCCAGTGAGGGTAAAAAAGGCAGGGCGTTGGCAGCCAGTTGTGTCGAGTAGAGGGCCGATTGCGGGAGGACGACATGCAGATCGCGTTGCGCCAGCTGGACGTCACCGCGCCGATAGAGATTGACCGCAAAGTGGGTTAGGCCCCAGGTCGCTGGGTCGGTCTGCTGGGAATGAATCTGGATGTTCGGGTTCTTGCGGAAGCGATTCCAGACGCCGTCGTCGCAGGAGCCGGTCGCGCCGTAGAAAATCATCCCGTCCCAGCCCTGGTAGGCCGCGTATGCTGCAGCCAGCGGCAGGCCTTCGCAGCGGTAGGAATTCGGATAGCAGTAATTCCACTCGGAATGTACGACTGGATAGCCCGCCAGGGACGATTTGGGCAGTCCGGGAATGATCGTCGCCGTGACTGGACGAGTCAGGGATGGCTCAATGGGGTAGCTCTTTGGCTGTGCCCGGAAATTGGGGTGGGCCCAGTAGAAGTGGTCGCCAAAGTAATCCACGTATGGTGCCGCGGCGAAATTGCCGTTGGCGAAAGTGATGTTGGTGGCACTGATGGGTGCGCGGACGCCGAGGTCGCGGAGGAACGCTGCCATTTCACTGATGTAGGCATTGTCGAGCTCAATGGCGAAGCGGCGGCCGGGCTCGCTGAGGCTGAAATTTGTCGGCAAGTCGCTAAGCTCGTGGCCATTTTTGCGGAGCCAGTCATGCCACATTTGTTCCAGCTTAGGGAGCATGGTTTTGGGCGGCCGGACGGTTTCGCGCAGATCATGCCAGTTGGACAGCATGCTGACCTCGTTCATGATTTCGTAGCAGGCGATGCCGGGGTCATCCACGGGTCGTATGCCTGTGTAGGGATTGACAGTAGCAAAGAGCAGTTCGGCCATGCGCTTGGTCGCCCGGATCAGATCGCGGTCGAAGAGCGAGGAGAGCTTCAGGCGTTCTTCGACCGGGAAGGTCGATGGTCTTGCGAGCAGCTGGTCGTAACACATGCCGTCATTGAGGTCCATGTAGATATAGACGCCGTTTTTGATCAGTTCAGCCATGAGGAACTGCATACGGTCGAGCATATCGGGCTTGAGGGTGCCGTCGGGTGAGTTGATTAGCACTGGCCGGGCCGCGTAGAGGTGCATGCGCACCATGTTGACGCCCTGCGCCGCCATGCACTTGGCGATGCCGGGTGCGAGGTCTTTCTCCGGAAATGGCCCGGTGATGGCGAAGTTGGTCCCCCAGAAACGCACGGCTTCGCCGGGGCGATTGGTGAATTCGAAGTGATCGCCGACCCGTTTCAGGAAGCCGTATTTGCCGGCAGGGCGGTGGTTCAGGCCGCTGAAGTCAAGGGCGCTGCCGGGCTGGACGCTGTCCTGCCAGGGGATTGGACAGGGGAACCAGTCGGCCGTGATTTCCGGGTTGACGTTGTTTTCCCAGGTGCCGGCTTGCCGTTCCAGTACCTCGGCCATGGCGGGCGTCAGCAGCGCCTGGCGGATGCCGGTGGCAGCGATGACCGACACGGTCGTGACCGAGTCGGTCGAGATGAATTCGAGGGCGGTGACGGAGCGTTCGGGGTGCGGATTGTTCTTGCGGGACATGAATACCGCGACATTGCGGCCACCGCCGTTATCGCCTGTCCATGCCACCTGGGCATTGTGCATATTGCGCAGATTCCACCAGTCTTCCACGTCGATGAGAAAACGTATTGGCAGATCGGCGTGGCTGCCGTCGGCGTAGTGGACCCGATAGTTGGCGACAGGTGCGCCGGCATCGGGATTGCTCCATGCGGCGGTATGGAGGAAACCGAAGGATGCGAAGTGCTCCGGTATGGCGAGTTGCACGCGGCCACTGCTCAGGGGAAAGTCTGGCGTGTTGCGGCTCCGCAGGATCAAGGCTTTCTTTGCGGGCTGGAAGACGTAGCCGCCGGCGGTGATGGGTTGGTCAGCGGGAAAACTGCCCAGGCAATTTTGCGGGCCCTGTCCTGTCCAACCGCTGCCGGTGGTGTCGTCCGCGTAGCTGCGATTGGCGACGCCGTCCAGGGCGATCGGTGCGAAGATGGGACTCCATGGCGATTCCAGCTTGATGGTAAAGGCTAGCTTGCCGCGGTAGCCAGTTGCGGGGTCGTACTGTGCGGCGAAGAGCAGGCGGAAGCGTTGGCACCAGGAGACGTCGCGCATGTCCTGCAGGGCCAGGGTGCCGACAGCCGTTGTGCCTGCCGGGTCGATGCTGATAGTCCCGCCCAGGGTCGGCACGCGGATGGGGCCGCGCAAGGGGCCGATGGGCAAGTCAGCCGCAGGGAAGTCCATAGGCGCGACGCAAAAGTGCAGGCAGAGCTCCACGTTTTTACCGCCAGCAATGCCGGGCAGCAACTCCAGGTCGTATTCAATGCGGTAGGCATCGTCTGGCAGGCGCTGCACGCGGCGTTCGACGACCAGCCCATCGTCGCGTTGCTCCCAGCGATGGAGAAAGCCGTTGTCATTGCGTATCGCGGTGCAAGGCGTTTTCTGGAGATTGCGGATGATCTGCCAGGCGTCGGTCTGGATGACCAGATTGTCGTTGTCCATCAGCGTGACGCCATTGCTGACAATGCGCAGCAGATTGCGTGCCTCCAACACCTTCAGCCCCTCGTCGGCATACGCAACCAGGCAAGCCAGGAACATGATCACTGCCAGTCGTTTCATGGTCATTTCTCCGTTGTCGTTGATTGATGGGTGGTGGCTTAGCGCGGGTGCGTTGGTTTATTTGGGCTGGTAGTTGTCGTCAAATTTATCACCGCCGTAGCGTGACATCTGGACATGGCCGTCGACATAGAGGAAATTGGATGACTGGCTGTGTATCCAGTTGGGCGCGTGGGGGCTGGTGTAGTTGTGGTCGGCGCTGCCGAAGGCGTGACCGCAGCGATTGAAATCAATGCCGTTGGCCGAGTTGTTCCATGCCCAGGCCATTTCGACCATCAGGACGTTGTTGGACGGTAGGCTGTCCAAGGGTGGGCAAATGATGTGTTTGCTGGCGCTGCTGTCATACAAGTGCCAAGCAGTGCCGATGCCGCCGGCGCTGCTGCGTTGCGTCGGCATATAGGTCGTGTGATAATATGGGTTTACTGCGCTGCCTGTCCAGCGCGGGGAAGAGCTTGTCGTTGGCAGACTCGGACAATGCATGATGGTGTTAGTATTCTTGAAGCCAACCACCGGACCGCCGACTTTGTCCGGCGTGATGCCCAGATAATTACAAAGGTGTTTGATGTGATAGGACAGCCAGTCGCTCGTTGGCGGCAGGCGTCCGTCGGCGTCGCTGGCGTACATGATTACCGCCTGCCCCAAATTGCGCATGTTGCTGGTGCAGCTGATGGCGCGGGCCTTTTCCCGCGCCTTGGCCAAAGCCGGCAGGAGCATTGCCGCCAGGATGGCGATGATAGCAATGACGACGAGTAGTTCAATCAGCGTGAAGGCGTTGTGGCGATGTCGTGTAACCATGGGAATGCTCCTTCTTTTGGACATTTTAGGATGCAAAACTCGCGATGGCGCAGGGATGACGACTGAATGCACATAACCTTAATTAAAGCTTGTTCAAAATATGATTAAGGTAAAGCTAGCATAAGTGCAGGTTGATGCAAATAAGGTTCGAGAAAAGAAGCAAGCTTGTTGCGAAATCTTGCGGTGCGCCTGCCGTTTTGCAACAATTGAAAACCTGGCCGTCGATCTTCGACGGGGCGGAGTGGCGTGTCTGCCTTTTATGTCTCACGCGAAGGCGCGAGGTCGGGGCGGACTGGCGTATCCGCCCACTTTTTTCTCACGCGAAGGCGCGGAGGGTGCCGTCCAGTGGCCGCACGCTTGCGTGCGGCAGTTGGGCTGGCGTGGGTGCGGGGCAGGCGTGGGTGCGGGGCTGGCTCGGGTGTGGTGGCAGGCCCCTTGCGCCGTCTACTGGGTTTGCGTAGCGGCGAGGGCGATGCTGGCGGCGCCGATGGCTCCGGCGGCGGGGCTGCCGACGCTGATGCTGAGGCCAGTTTTTTCAGCGATGATGTGTGGCCATATGGTGCTTTTGGCGGGGCCGCCGACCATGACGGCGTGTTGAAAGATGAGGCCGTGGGCTTTCAGGCGGACGAGTTCGCGTGCCAGGCCTTCGGCGGCGGCCTCCATGAGAGCACGGGCGGCTTCGCCGGGAGAGCCGTTGGGCTCGGCGTATGGCTTGCTCAGATCAATGCGGCAGGCGCCGGTGGGGTGGTCTTTTGCCAGTTCGTCGAAACGGCGGAAGGGCTCGGGACAGCCTGGTGCGATGTAGCGGTGGACGTACTCGTCGATGACTGGGCCGATGCCGGGAATGGAGAACATGCCGGCCCAGGTGCCGTTCTCGTGGCGCAGGTAGGGATCGATCAGTAGTCGGGCAGCGAGCAGCTTTAGGCGATCGCGACAGGGCAGGAAGCCCACCCACGACGTGCCGCAAGAGAGCAGCAGTTCCCCTTCGTGCTGGACGCAAGAGGCGCGGGCTGCCGCCGGGTGGTCGAAACAGCCGGCGTAAACGCGAGTGCCTGGCGGCAGGCCGGTCGCAGCGGCCGCTGTTGGCAGAAGTGTTCCCGCAAAGGTGCCCACCGGGACCAGTTCAGGGAGTTGTTCGGGGCGCAGGGCGAAGCGCCGCAGCAGCTCGGGATCGTAGCACTGGTTGAGCTGATCGACCAAGCGGAAAGGCACTGCCGCCGAGACGTCCACCAGGTGTTTCCCAGTCAAGCGACAAAGCAGATAGGACTGATTCTGTGAGACCAGGGCGCGGTCGAGGATGTCCGCAGCGTGTTTGCGGAAGAAGGCCAGGTGGGCGAGGGCCATGCGGGTGATAATCGGCCAGCCGGTGAGGGCGCGGAGTTTCTCGGGGTCCAGGCCGTGAAGCGCGGGCAGGTCGTCGCTATCGGCGCGTTGGTCGAGCCAGCTGATGATGTTGGTCAGCGGCGTGCCGGTCTGCGGGTCGAGAAGCAGCGTGTTGCCGGCGGCGGCGGCGAAGCAGAGAGCGATGTCGCTGTCGCCGTGGGCGGCGGCAACCAGTTCCCGCAGGAGTGACGTGAAGGACTGCCAGTGATCT
>JAQWBY010000132.1 GCA_028706165.1 Lentisphaeria bacterium
CTTGACATTAGAAGGCCAGGGTGATGGTGCATTGGCCGCCGACGTCGGGGATGGTGATGGCGTTGTTGGCGAAGGTAGCGGTGGCGGGGGTGACGGTCTTGGGCGGCATGCTGATGCCACCGAGCCGCACGGTGGCGGGGCCGGCGCCGCCGAGGCCAATGCGGAGGACGCCGTCGGCGAAGACGGCGTCGGCGACGGCGATGCCTGTTGGAGCGACTTCTACGACATGCGGACCCTGGTTTGGCAGCTGCTGTGTGCGGAGCAGGGCGCGGAAGTCGCTGCCGTTGCGGATGGCCAGGGCGCTGATGCGGTTGGCGGTGCAGCCGATACGCCATTCGCGGTCGAGGTCGAGATAGAACAGGTCGTTATCGCGGCGCAGGTAGCGGTCCAGAAAGGTCTCGAAGCGCGTGGCGGTGGCGTCGTCACCAAGGGCGCGGGCGGCCGCGGCCATGAAAGACGCCGTGGCGGTGGGCGGAACATTGGCCGGGTCCATGCAGGTTGCCTTGCCGCGGCAGACGTCTTCGGTGTCGTGGCTGAATTTATCCCACTGGATGCATTTGACGGATTCACGCCAGAGGCGCTGGGCGTCAGCGACGTTGGTCGCCCACGGTTGATACCACAGGAGCGACCAGCCATCCAGGCCGATGTGGCCGCGCGGGAACATGAATTTGTACTTGCGCTGATAAACGAGTTTGATGGCGCCGCCGCCCAGGAGTGGGCTGGCGTAGCTCTTGAGGGCCGTCTGTTCCCAGCGGCTGCGTTCGGCCTGCCAGTTGCCCAGACCGAGTTGCTCGTAAATGAAGAGAGCGATCTGTGGGTGGTTGTTGCAGGGGAAGAAAATCAGGTCGGGCTCGCAAGACACGCCGCCGGAGCTGTTGTCGCGCATTTGCCGAACGGTGACGTCAATCAGCTTCTGAACGTCGTAGTGGATGGTGGTTTTGTCGTCCCAGACGAAGTCGAAGCCGTCGCGGCGATATTTGTCATCGCCGGAGAAGAGTTCATAGAAGGCCATGAGGTGGAGGAGATGGCCGGTGTACATGATGTTTTCGTCATAACACGGATCGGGGAACCACGGTTTGTCGCCCCAGTAGTCTTTGACGTAAATCCAGACATCCTTCTTGAGCATGCGGCGGATGATGTCGTCGATGATCGCAGCGGTGAGGGTGGGGTAAGCTGGCGTGCGCATGCCTAGTGCCGCCGCTGCGTAGCCGCTGAAGGCCAGCTGGTAGCGCTTGGAGAGATTGTTGTGCTGCGAACCGCCGATCCGCCAGGTGTCGTCTTCGCGCTCTTTGGGGAGGGCCACGGTGATGCTGCGCAAATAGCGCTGCGCGGACAGCTCGTCGGCCGTGAGGGGGTTGGTAGGTAATGTTGGCGCGGCAACGCCTTGCGCGCGAAGTACGGCAGAGGCGGCAAGCATGACGAGAACCGAGGTAACTTGCAGAAAATGGTTGTGTCGGGACATGGTCAATCTCCTTTGTTCGGAGCCAACGCCGGATGACGCCGGCGGTAACGACAATGTCGCGTCCAGCATATAGGGCCGCAGGCGTTTTGCAAGTGACGCGATGCGAAAGCGCGAAGACGCGTATTTACCCTCACGCGAAGGGGCGAAGGAAAGGCTTTTTTCTCACGCGAAGGCGCGAAGTCGCGAAGAAGAAAGGAAAGAGGCGGCATGTCTTGCCGCGTTGCGGCAAGTCACGCCGCCGATAAGAAGTCGCGAAGGAAAGGCTTTTTTCTCACGCGAAGTCGCGAAGGGGCGAAGGAAAGGCTTTTTTCTCACGCGAAGGCGCGAAGGGGCGAAGGAAAGGCTTTTTTCTCACGCGAAGTCGCGAAGTCGCGAAGAAGAAAGGAAAGAGGCGGCATGTCTTGCCGCGTTGCGGCGAGTCACGCCGCCGATAAGAAGTCGCGAAGGAAAGGCTTTTTTCTCACGCGAAGACGCGAAGGGGCGAAGGAAAGGCTTTTTTCTCACGCGAAGTCGCGAAGTCGCGAAGAAGAAAGGAAAGAGGCGGCATGTCTTGCCGCGTTGCGGCAAGTCACGCCGCCGATAAGAAGGCGAGATGGGCCGGGCGGGAAGGGTGGGCCGGGCTTTCGTTCTGTGGCGGCGCCTGTAGGCGCCGCAGCTCTTTTTTATCTCACGCGAAGGCGCGGGCTTTTTTCCGCGAGCAGTTTTGCGTGGGCGGGTTATTCCGGCTGGAGCATGGCATTGAGGTATGAGGACACGGTTAGGTCGCAGCGTTTGGCCAGGGCGGCGTAGAGGTCGGGCAGGTCGAAGACGCGGAGCATGCCGGGGATCATGATGGACTGTGGCCAGCGGACGTCGCCGCCGTGGAAGAAGTCGCTCCAGGCGCGGGGCACGCCCGCGAGGTGGATGCGGGCAACACCGGCGGTGCTGATGCCCATGGCGTAGGCGACGAGGAGGGCGCCAAGCCCATAGCCGGCAATGCTTAGGTCGTGCTGGCTGCGGCTGCGCAGGAGGGCGACGGCAGCGAGGACGTCGTGCACCCGGCCGCCACAGAGCGGCGACGACAGCAGGCGGCCATTGGCGTCATAGAAGTAGTCGCTGTCGTACATGGCGAAGAAGTCGGCGTGGTGGTCGCAGGTGAGGGGCCGGGACTTGCCGATGCCACGTACATCCAGCGCGTAGAGGCGTTTGACGTCTGCTGGCGCGCCGGGCAGTGGCGAGGCCAGTTCGCTATCGGCGTCCAGGTGGGCGACGTAGAGGAAGGTGTTCTCTTCGGCGGGAAGGTGAAAGAGCGCGCCGACCGGGTCAGTGATGTGGAGGATGGCTTCGCAGTCAGGCGCGGTTTGCAGCGCCAGGTGGGAGACGCGCGGGCTTCCCCCGCGACCGCGCAGAACGCGGAAATCGGGGGCGGCCGGTGTTTGCTGGAGTTTCAGGCTCTCGCGCAGGAACTGGGCAATGGCCTCGGGGGTCGGGCGGCGCGCGGCAGCCAGGGTGGCGGCGCGGCGTTGGAGATAGGGCGCAATGGTCCCCTCGCCAGGCAGATCGGCGACCTGGCCGGTGGCGGTGACGATCAGCTCGTTTTCGGCCCAGGAGTCGTGCTGGGGCATGACCACTTTGCCGGACTTGCCCAGGAAGTGCGTGGCGAAGAATTGGCAGGTGGCTTCACGCAGGACCGGGCCGAGGCCGTGACCGCCGGGGCCAATCAGCAGGCCAACGCGTTCGGGCGTGCCGAGCAGGTCGTGGATGCGCTGCAGATCAGTGTGGCTTTCGGCGGCGCCACGGGCGTCGAAGAAGTCATTTTCGACGGCGAGGATCAGTGCTGGCGCGGGCGCTCTGGCGATGAGCAGATCGGCCATGTCGGCGCCATCAGCCCAAAGGCCCGGGGGGACCTGCTCAGCGTCAACGGGTAGCTCGTTGGCGAAATTGCGGTTGAAGGTGGTGATATAGCATGCAGGTGCGCCGGCGGCGATGCGTTCGTCGAGGGCGAATGCGTAGCTGGCGAGGGTGCCGCCGCCGGAGGTACCGGTGACGCCGATGCGTTCGGGGTCGATATCCGCCCGTGTGAGCAGGTAATCAACGGCACTCATGGCATCGCGGACACGCCAGGCGCCGAAGAATTCGCCTTCTAGGTCCAGGAGTTTTCCGGCCAGATTGTGTTCGCGGACGGGGCTGAAGCCCAGGCCAGGGAACTGTTTGCGTTCGCCTTGACCGAAGGGGTCGAGAGTGACGGCGGTCATGCCCAGGTGGGCCAATGACAGGTTCAAGCGCTGGCCGTTCTGGCAGCTTTTGCCCTCGGCATTATGGCCGCAGAGGTGGAGAATGGCTGGCTGCCGTTCACTGGCCGGCGCGTCGGCGCGGCGATACACCAGGAGCGTTGCATGCCAGCCGGGCATGACTTCGATGATGACCTTCTGCATGCGCACGCCGTCACGCAGCAACTCGCCGGTGAGTTGCGGCTTTGGCGCCGTGCGTTTGGGGATGGGCGCGAAGGCGCGCCGGACGCGTTCACGGGCGCGCGCGACGTATGCGCGGGCGTCGTCCGGCGTGGTTATGCGTGACCATTCATCGCGCCGGCGTTTGATGGCACTGTCGGCCAAGCGCGCATAAAAATTCTGCAGCATATCACCGTAGGGGATCAGGCAGTCCATGACGATACTTCCTCGGGCTTGGTTGGCGAGTGAAAAGGGGGTCGGGCATAACGCGCCGATTACCATAAGCCGTCGCTGGCGTTCGGCAACGCCGTGTCTCAGGGAAGGGCTTCGAGCTCGTAGGCGAAAACCTGGCCGGCGTCGGTGAAGACCTGTGCCTTGAAGCTGAGCGTGCCATCGCCGCCGGGGCTGAGCGGTACTGCAGCCAGGCGTCTACCGGCGGTATCCACTGCGTGCAGCTGGTAGTTGCGGCCGGCCGTTGCCAGCAGAGTGATGGTCGCTTCGCCGCGGGCCGCGAGGAAGGGTGGTTCGCCCCAGCTGTCCAGTTGTTCCATAGCCGGAGAGGCGAATTTCGCCTTTGTCGCCTGAGTGTCGGTTAGGTGCAGCAGCAATATGCGTTTGGATTGGCGCAGGGGCTGGGCATCGGCTGATACGGCGGCGATGACGGCCCGGCCCAGGTGGCTTTCCGCGGCGAGGAAACGCCCGCGGGCATTTTCGCCGGCGGGGAGCACGAATGCCTCGCAGGCGTCGGTTACGGCCTGGAAGGTTTCTTTGGACTGATTGAGTTCGAGCTCTCCGCCAATGCTGCGGAAAAAGCCGGTGGTGGGGTCGTAGTGGTCTTTGGGGATCATGCCGGCGGTGATGATGATGTCGTCGAGCAGCTGTTCGTAAGCCGGCGCGGCATTGAAGACCCTAGTGCTGGCGGTGCTGGCGGCGCTGGCGGCGCTGGCGGGAAAAGCGGTGCCGGCGTCAAGCACGGCAGCGAATTTTTCGGGGTAGTGGGGATTGGCCGTATTTGGTATGACGGCGGTGCCAATGCGGGTGATGAGCCCGAGTCGGGCGATGGCCTTGTTGTAGCTGCTGTCAAAGGGTATGGCCGCTTTTTCGTCAAGGAGGACGGCAACGGCGTCCGGGGCGGGCTTGACGCCGCCATTGAGGAACAGCGCAGCGCCGATGCGGTGGGCGATGCTTTTGATTGGGTCGGTGGACAGATCGAAGTGGTTGTTGGCGCGGTCATCTTGCTGGTAGTTTTCTCTGCCGTGCGAATAGGCGAATTGGACGAGCATGTCCCAGTCTTGGAGGGCGCCATAGGCGCCGAGGAGCGCCGGCCCTTCGGCGCGGAAGCGGTTGGGCTTGGCAAAATCGAATTCGGTCACGGTGAAGGGCTTGCCGTAGAGGCGGCTGGCCAAGAGAGACCATGGCGAGCCGATGGCTGATTTCTGGGTGACCAGCGATGGCAATTGCCAGGATTTTTCCGCAAAGCGGGGATGGCTGCTGTAGCCGTGATTGTCCGTGTAGTCGTACAGGCGCCGCATCTGGGAGAGCTTGAGAGTCGTGCCCATGTTCTGGTCCGACAAGGGACAACGAACGCCCTGTTCTCGCAGGAAGGACGTCATCTGCGCAAAACGTTTTTCGTAGGTTTCAGTCAGGAAGCGTTCGAAGAGCTGATTGCGTTGTGCGGCGACGGCAGTGGCGTCGAGCTGATTCTGGGTGAGCCAGGCGCTGAAGCGCTCTTCGTAGAGTTTCCGGGTGAAGGCATTGGCGGCCCAGCAGGATTTGATATTGCCCTCGTTGATGATGTTGATGGAGATGAGTGCGGGGTCGTCCTTGATGCTCAGGCCTGTGTAGGGGTTGACATGATTGAGGTAATTTTCGCAGTAGGTTCGCCAGTTGTGCCAGACGGAGTCGAGCAGCCAGAACATGGCTTTGTAGGCCGTGATGTCGCTGAGGACATCGGGGTATTCGGGTATTTCGCCCTTGGGTAGGCGTCTGGAGATATACAGGTCGGTGGTGATGTAGATGCCGCGCTGTTTGAGGCAGTGAACGAGATAGTCCAGCTGGTCCATGGTCTCGGGGTTGAGCTGGGTGGTGTTGTTCTTCATGGTCATGCCGCCGTCATGGTGGTGCAGGCGGAGGACATTGAAGCCATAGGAGGCGATGCGGTCGGCGAGGCGTTCGGCCCATTCTTTGCTGGTGTAGGGGCCGCCTGAGCAGAGGTTGGTGCCATAGAAGCGCAGTGGCTGGTCTGGTCGCTCACTGAAGACAAAGCGGCCGTTGTGGATGCGTACCGGGCCGTATTTGCCGGCTGGTGCGTCGAGGCGCCAGGAAAAGTCCATGACAGACTTGGGCTCGATGTCTTTGGCGAAATCGATAGGCTGCCAGTCCTTGCCGGCCACGATGTAGAAAGGCGCGGAGAGGTCACGTGGCGGCTGGTGGTCGCCGACCGAGGCGGCGACGATCAGCCACACGGCGTTGACGGAGGACGTGAAGGCGATGGTTTTGATTGGCTTGTTATCCACTGGGTAGGCGCTGCGATAGAGCCCAACGAAGGAGCTGCGGTTTTCGCCGGTCCAGACCACCTCGCCATTTGTACGTGTGCTGGGGCTCCACCAATTGCCGACGTCGAGGCCGGCACGCACTGGGATGTCCCGTCTACCGCCGTCCTGATAGGTGATGCTGATGTGGCCGAGGTCTTGGGACGACGATCCCCAGGCGGTTGCGTGGAGGAGGAAGAGCCAGTTGCCGCGGGGTGCACCGGCGAGTTCGGCCGTGGCGGAATTTGGGAAGTAGGTTCTGGCGGCGCCGGCCAGCGCGATGCAGGATTTGCCGTCATTGGTCTGCGGGTCAATGATAGCAAAGTCGGTGCCGCGGAAGCGCTGGTGGCCGGTGGGGATCATGCGCAAGTCATTTTCCGGCCCCTGGTCAGTCCAGCCGCCGACGCCATCGGCGGCAGTGTTGTCGGCAAAGCCCATGTTGGCGGCAGCGCGCAGGTCAAGGGGCGTCGCCTGGTAGGTTTGGAACGTTACGTTGAGAGATAGCTGGCTGAGTTCGGGAGTGACTTTGGGCATGCCGAGAAGGAGGGAGAAGCGATTTGGTCGCGGGCGGTAATCGTGGAGGATCACGCGCATGTCACCCTGGCACTCTAGGGTGGCCATGCCGTCGCCGCAGGGAATGGCAATTTTGCGGGCGTTGCCGGAGAAGATTTCCACCTGGTCTTTTTCGAGTGGCAAAGCCAGTTCTTGGTCATCAATGCGGAATTGCCGGCCGACAAAGCCATCGCTGGACAGCGACGCGCGGAAGGTGAAGCCGCGCGCGGTTTTATCCACGGTGATGTTATAGGTGAAGACGCCTGGGGCAGTTTGTTTGAGCTGGCTCGCAAAGGTCGCGGGCGGGTCCTGAGCAAGCATTAGCAGCCCATCGCGCCGCCACCGACCGCCATTGTTGTCGTCCTGGCGGTCGGTGACCTGCCATTCCTTGGTTTTGCCCTGGGTGAAATTACGTTTACCGTCCCAGAAATCGGCACCGAAGCTGATATCGCCGACGACGAGTCTTCCGGCGTTGTCGAGGTGGACGGGATTTTGGGCGTATGTGCTGGCGGCGGTGATGGCGAGAACGATCGTGAAGAGTATTCGTGGTAGCATGGTGTTTTTCATTATGTGTGGTGAAGTGTGTATGGTCGGTGATTGTGTTGTTACCAGTTTGCGGCGTCGCCGAAGGCGAATTCGAGTTTGGTTGATGCTTTGCGAGTGAAGTCGTCGCGCATTTTTCCGACGGCCACGGCGGCGGCGTTACCGCCGATGTAGAGCATATTGACGGCATTGTTGCCATGTGCGACCCAGGGTCTGGGGCCAGCCGGCCACGACACTTTGAGGAAGGTGCCGTTGCGTGGGCCGCCATCGGCGGTGACAGTTGAGTCGCTGCTTTTTATCATGCTATCGACCAGCATGGGCATATCGGCCGGGCTTTTCCAGACCAGTGCCATGCGGCTGTCGTTATAGGCGCTGCCTTGGAATTTGGTGTAGTAGAGGTCGGCGTTGGTGTAGTTGCCGTCGTAGGGGAAATCGCCGAACCAGCCATAGGCGTAGTAGGTTGGGTCGTTCTGTTTTTTTGAGTAACTGCCTTTGGAGTTTGGGCAGCAGTATTGGGGGAGATTGGCGGTGCCGCCGGATTGGAAGTAGCCGTGAACGCGCATGCTTCTGAGCCAGTTGTGGCTATTGTGGTATTTGACGATGACATTGCCGTCGTGATCGTTGGCGTAGATGTGGATGAACTGGCCGCATTGTTTGAGGTTGTTGATGCAGCTGATGCTGCGCGCTTTTTCTCGCGCCTTGCTCAGCGCGGGCAGGAGCATGGCGGCAAGAATGGCGATGATGGCGATGACGACCAGGAGTTCGATGAGGGTGAAGCGTCGCGACAAGGCATGGGGTAGTGGTTGGGTGATCTGACTGCTCATGGTACTTTTCCTTAGTTTTTCTTGACTAGTGCTAATGTTTTCGGGGTTAACGGGTACTTTCTCGCAGGATCAGCTTGGTGGGCACCGCGATGTCGCGAATGGGCGCATCGGCTTGCGCGATGCGATCAAGCATGAGTTCGAGGACGGCCTCGCCCAGTGCCGGCAGATTGGAGTCGATGCTGCTCAAGGCCGGCCGGCTGCAGGCGCAGAAGAGCGAGTTGTCCTGCCCGAGCAGTGCCAAGTCTTCCGGCACCTTGAGGCCGCAGCGGATCGCTTCCGCAGCCAGCGCCAAGCACCACGAGTCATTCTGCAGGATGACCGCGTTGATGTCGGCGGGCAGGAGCTGTTGCTTCAGCAGCTCGGCCATGCTGGCCCGGATGTCGCTGCGATGATCATCCGTGAGCCGGAGCTGATACAGGCGGTCGCCAGCGTCGGGGAAGTGTGCCAGAAAGGCGTCTCGGCGGGCGCGGACGGAGTCGTAGCTCATGTTGTCGGAGATCACCAGCGCAGTCTGTCGTTGGTCATTGGCGAATAATGCCGCGGCTTCGGCGTAGGCCGCGCCGATGTCGTAATAGGCGGTGGAATAACCCGCCACGGGAGCGGCGCCATAAAACACCGTTTTGTCCTCAAGAACGGGCGTGTCGGCAAGGGTGTTGGAGTGGCAAATCACCCCGTCTACGCCGTACTGCTTGAGGGTCAGATAATTCTTGCGCTGGCTGACCGGGTCGTTGTGTGTTTCGGTGACCAGCAAGCGGTAGCCACGTAGGTTGGCGGCGCGCTCTATCGCGGCCAGCTGCCGGAAGCGCACTGGGCTGTCTTCGCTGTCGATCATGACCCCCAGCGTGAAAGACGCCTGGTGGTTGAGTATCCGCGCCGATATGTTGGGCACGTAGTTCAGCTCCCGAGCAACCGCGCGGATTTCCTCGGCCTTCTCCGCCGAAAAACGGATGCCGATGTCGCGACCACTCAATACCGCCGATACCGTGCTTGATGACACGCCGGCGCGACGCGCGATGTCAATCAGGCGTACTGTTGTCATGATAATGCCCTTTTTTCGGATGATAATCCGATTTATCAAACAGTATACTGATATCATTGTGGCATGTCAAGGAGGGCAACGTGGTCGGGCTAAAAGAAATGCTGGTGGACGGGGACAAGCGTCCGTATCACGCGTGCGCAGGCGCGAGGATTTATTTAACCGCAGATGACGCAGATTAGCGCAGATTTTGTTGGGGTGGTGGCGGTATGTCTTGCCCGGGCGCGGCTGGTCAGCGGCTGGTCAGGCGGCGGTTGCTGCGACCGTCTTCGGGGGGTGGGATGATGCCGTAGGTGTGGATTTTGCGGTAGAGGGTGCTGGGGTTGATGCCGAGGTCGGCAGCGGCCTGGCTGCGGTTGCCGCTATGGCGGCGGAGAGCATTTTCGATGGTTGCTTTTTCCATGGCTGCGAGTCGGAGGTGGCTCGTTTCGCCGGAGGGTGTGCTGGCGTCGGTTCTGAGGTCGATAGGCAGGTGCTTCATCTCAATGAGTCCCGAGCGGCACAACACAAAGGCCTGCTCAATGATGTTTTCCAGTTCGCGGACATTGCCGGGGAAGTCGTGTTCCATGAGGCGGGCCATGACTTCGTCGGACACGCCGGCGATGGACTTATTCTGCAGATGGTTGAATTTGCTGA
>JAQWBY010000133.1 GCA_028706165.1 Lentisphaeria bacterium
TGACAAAACAAGACATAGATCGCCGTTCCCAGACAAATAGCGCGCATCTTGAGACCGCAGCGAAAACATATAATATCGTGCCTAAACGCTAAAAAACAAACAATAACTGACATCATGGTATAATTATGCACATTTTTTGCCAACAACGCAATCCCTCTCACCCCACGTGACAGCAAACGCCCCCATCCCCCCCATTAACCCAACCGCCGGTCCCTCCTGGCCATCCGCTGACCAACTCCTACATGTCCCCCAACTGCAAGAGCCTACACAACAGACTTAAAATCTGTCACGCGTTTGCGTTTGCGTTTGCGGGTTCGAGTCCGGCCTCGGATACCACCAGATCCCTTGCTTATCAGTGAATCACGGCCAAAACCGCCAACCACAAAAAAAGACCTACGATTTTAGTCGTAAGTCTTTGCTAATCAATGGTACCCGAGGCGGGACTCGAACCCGCAAGGCCTTTCGGCCGACAGATTTTAAGTCTGTTGTGTATGCCATTCCACCACTCGGGCGCATAAAGCGGAGGCGTAATGTATTCCAGCCACAGAGCGAAAACAACTCTTTTCGCCAAAAAGAGGAGATTTCGCGATAAGCGGTCAGCCATTGATAATGGCGGCCAAACATGCCGCCGATGTCAATCCCAGGCAAGCAAGTGCGTTCCATTGCCCCTTTTGCCCCAGTCAGCTTCGCCGACTGGGGCAAAAGGGGCCGAGGAACACGAACAAATATGGCACGTTACCCAGGGCGGCGCACGCTTTCAGCGTGCTTGCCCTGGGCTGGTATGTTTCGCGCTTTCAGCGCTTCTGCCGCTTCGCGGCCAGGGAAACGGGCACGTTTGACTCAGCCAGAAGCTCTATGGCTCAATTATCAATGGGTGCCCAGTATGCCCCTGTCCGGCGCGGTGGGACGCGACATGCTGGGCCAATGGTGTCGCCGGTTCCCGCCTCCACGGTTTTGCTGCGGCCCCCGTTCGATAGTGGTGCGGGCGGTCCCCGCCCGCACCGTCGCGCCGCCTGTTCCCGGGAGGCACCAGGCGTCTCTATGGACACTATGGACACTATGGACACTATGGACGCTATGGATACTATGGACACTATGGACAGAATCCCGCTTTGTCGGCCCAGCGGCGCTCCCAGGAGTCCCCACGGTCCGCAGCGTCCCCTGTGAGCGGCTAGTATCAGTCACTCCTATGAAACCCGCTGCCGCAAAGGTCGGCGGAAATCAAGGTCGAATGGCTGGGCGGCGACTGGCCATGGGGTCCCGGCACATTGTCCCCGGTGTTTTCAATGGCTCCTATGAAACCCGCTGCCGCAAAGGGCGGCGGAAATCAAGGTCGAATGGCTGGGCGGCGACTGGCCATGGGGTCCCGGCACATTGTCCCCGGTGTTTTCAATGGCTGGGTGGCGACTGGCCATGGATTTCCGGCAAATTGTCCCCAGTGTTTTCTCCGTCGGGGTGGTTACTGAACGAGTACCTTTTCGCGTCGTCGGCCAGTCATTGAGACGCCGTTATTGCCAGCGCCGCCGACCTACGCCCAAGAGGGACATGACTAAGGTGGAATGTCGCTCACCGCCGCGATAAAGCGGGCCTCTGAGCGACGCGATCGCTTCACCAGAACTCACAACGATGAATGCCCAAATCACACGAACAAGACAGCTCAAATCATCCTGATCCACAATTTGCTGTTATTCGGTGTCTTTTTTGCTTGTCAAGAAGCGAGTTTTTGACTATTTTTCCTGCGGGTCTTGAAATCAGCCCCCCCACCGTAGGGGGTCCCCATCCTATATGGTCGCGCGCACGAAGCGGGCTGCGCTTTAGCCGTGGTCCACACGGTATCAATGGCGCCTATGAAACCCGCTGCCGCAAAGGTCGGCGGAAATCAAGGTCGAATGGCTGGGCGGCGACTGGCCATGGGGTTCCTGTAAATTATCCCCGGTGTTTTCCCCGCCGGGGCGGTTACTGACCGCTTACCCGATTACTCCGCGAAAATGCCAGTTGACCTTGCAAATGCCCTGTTCCGGTTCACATTGTTATGTTTACCCCTTACGAGCACAACTCTTGCCGAGGCAAAGGGTCTTTTCCATGCCAGAGACTTTCCATTGCGATTTTGAACCAGCCAGCCGCGAGGCCTTGCCGGTGCCATACCTGAGCGCGCCACCGGCAGGGCCCATTGTGTTGCGGCCTGGCCGGCAGCTCTTGGTGGACGATGCGCTTATTGAGTTCAGCAGCTGCGTCCGCCGCTGGCACCAGGCACAGCCCTATGCCGGCAATCCCATCCTCCAGCCCGAAACGCCCCACGAACTCTGCGACGGCGAATGCCCCGTGGCCGCACCTTTCAACGACGGCATCTGGTACGACCCGCAGGACGGCCTCTACAAGCTCTTCTACCACGCTGGCTGGTTCCACGGCACCGCCATGGCCACCAGCCGCGACGGCATCCACTGGCAACGGCCGGACTTCGGCATCGTCGGCCACTCCAATCTGCTGCTGCCCATTCGCGACACTTTCGAACGCGACGGCGCCCTGGTGTGGCTCGATCAGCACGCCAATAGCCCCGACGAACGCTGGAAGATGTTCATCTACAACCGCCACCACGACGGCGCTGGCGCCGAGCTGCTGGCATCCCCCGATGGCATCCACTGGCAGTACCGCGGCCCCTGCGGGCCCTGCGGCGACAACTCCAGCTTCTACTACGATCCCTTCCAGCAGCGCTGGATCTTCAGCATCCGTGTGGGATTTCCCGGCACCGGCCGCGCCCGCGCCTACCTCGCCCGCGAAGACTTCTTCGCGCCGCCGTGGCACAACACCCGTATGGACAAAGGCGCCGTCGGCGACGATATGACGCCCATCGCCTGGGCCCGCATCGACCAGCACGACCGCTTCGAGGAAGCCACCCAGTTCCAACCGCAGCTCTACGACCTCAATGCCACGCCATACGAAAGCATCATGCTCGGGCTCTTCGCGGTCTTCCATGGCCCCGAAAACAACCACTGCGAAATCCTCGGCTGCCCCAAGCGCATTGATCTCCATCCCGCCTTCAGCCGCGATGGCTTCCACTGGTCCCGTTGCGAAAGCCGCCAACCACTGCTCGCCTGCTCGCGGCAACGTGGCCGCTGGGACCGCGGCTATCTCCACGCCGCCGGCGGCTGCTGCTTGGTCTACAAAGACAAAATACGCGTCTACTACGGCGCCTGGAGCGGCCAGTCAACACTGGCCCCCGGCCAAAAGGGCCGCAGCAGCCGCGCCGCCTTCGCCATGTACGCCGGCGCCGCCACTGGCTTCGCTGAACTGCGCCGCGATGGCTTCGCCTCCATGCACACGGACAGCGAGGCGTTCATCCACACCCGCTGTCTCGTGCCCGGCGACAGGCCCTATCTCTTCGTCAATGCCGCTGCCGAGGCCCTGCGCGTCGAAGTCCTCGACGAAAACAACCGCGTCGTTCCCGGCTACGCCATTGCCGACGCCCTGCCTTTCCGCGGCGATAGCTGCGCCGCGGCCATCCGCTGGCGCGAGCACCAGACCATGCCGCCGCTTCCACACTGCAAACTGCGTATCACCATCGAATCCGGCGACATCTATTCATTCTGGTTCAGCGAACACCCCGACGGGCGCAGCGGCGGCTACCTCGCTGCCGGCAGCCCGGATTACAACAGCGACCGCGACTGCTGACAACATTACCCCATCCGTTTTTCTTCTACCCCATCCAGAAAGGCGAGGCTCCACATGACACATCGACGCCTTCTCACCACGGCATTGCTGCTCTGTTCTGCGATTGGCGCCTTCGCCGAGATCATCAAGCCCGTACTGACTACCGCCAGCCATACAGCATTGGACATCAGCGCCCTGGCCTGGCAGCCGTGGGAAGTGGGCTTCAGCAGCGGCCCGGACGGCGTGGTCGTCTGTGACAACGGCGACGACAGCCAGGCCCGCCGCGGTGCCGGCAAAAACGTGGAGCTCAATCAAAGCACGCCGACGCCCATCGTCGTCAAGGCAAAAAGCCGCGCCAGCAAGGTCAGCGGCTCACCCGACAACAATTACTCGCTCTATCTTGACATTGTCTTCAACGACAACACACCCCTCTGGGGCCGCAATACGCCATTCCAGACCGGCACCCACGACTGGGAGGAACAGCAGGTCCTCATCGTGCCGGACAAACCGATCAAAAGCGTCACATGCTGGCTGCTCATGCGCGCACACAGCGGCAAGGCCGAATTCAAAGATCTCACCTTCCACCAGCTCAGCGTGCCCGATGGCTGCACGGTCTTTGACAGCGTGCCCGTCGCCAGCACCAGGAGCTACCATGGCTTCATTCTCCGCGATGTCGCCACCAATTCCGATTTCCTGTCCTTCAGCGACGGCCAGGCCCACGGCGTGCGCATCAGCAGCAAAAACTCTACGCGCAACAGCGCCCAATGCGTCGAAGCTGAAATCAGTGACGATAGCGGCAAAGACCGCATCCTCCAGCTGGTCTATACCATGCCCCTACCCGCCGCCGCCTGGCAGTGGCTGCAATTGTCACGACCGGACGGCCAACAGAAGCCGACCGACCAGCCCGCGCCAACCCAGCAGGAATTCCTCCAAACCGTCAATGTCCCTTGCGGCAGCAGCGGCCGCCTGTCACTCTACCCACTGGCAGCCGTCAGCGATGGCAACAGCGGTCGCGCCATTGCCATCGACCTCTTCACACCCGCCTTTGCCCGCTGTGCCTACAATAGCCGCAGCAACGAACTCTACGTCGCCTGGGACATCGCTCTCACGGCGGAGAAAAACCACGCCACCGTCAAGCTCTTCTCCTTCGACTTTGCTCCCGAGTGGGGCTTCCGTGCTGCCATTGACGCGCTTTATCGCGTGTATCCAGAAGCCTTTGCCGCCCTCGTTAAACGCCACGGGCTGTGGATGCCCTTCGCCAAGATCAGTGAGGTACAGGGCTGGGAAGACTTCGGCTTCGCCATTAAAGAAGGCGACAACGAATGCGCGTGGGACGACCAGCACAACATCCTCACCTTCCGCTATACTGAACCCATGACCTGGTGGATGCGCATGCCCGACAACATGCCCCGCGATCTGCCCAGCGCCAACGCCGAAATCGAACGCTTGGCCGCCGGGGGAGATCGCCGGGCCAAGTCCTTCGCCAGTAGTGTGTTCCACAACCAGTACGGCGAAGCACCGGCGCGCTGGCTTGACACGCCTTGGTGCAAAGGCGCCGTCTGGAGCATGGCGTCCATGCCCGGCATCAAAAGTCCCGACAGCCATTTCCGCATCGCCTGGAATCCCGAACTGCGCCAGCGTCTCTACGGGCCTGAACGCAAAGCCGATCTCGACGGCGAGTACATCGACTCCAGCGAAGGCTATGTCACCGACGTCATGAATTACCGCCGCGAGCATTTCGCAGCGGCCTTGGCGCCATTGACGTACTCGCAGATCGGCCAACGTCCCGTCATCTTCCGCGGCCTCATCGCCTGGGAATACGCCCGCGCTATTGCCGACGACGTGCACGGCATGAACAAGCTCATGATGGCCAACAGTACACCGCACAACCTCTGGTGGCTAACCCCGCTTCTGGACGTCCTCGGCACCGAAAGCAACTGGAACCCAAATAACAGCTGGCGCCCCCCAGCCGACAGCAGCATGCTCTTCCGCCGCGCCATGTGCGGCCCCAAGCCCTTCTGTTTCCTCCAGAACACCAACTTCGACGACTTTGACAAGCATAAGGTCGAGAAGTACATGAGGCGCTGCGTCTTCTACGGCATGTACCCGGGTTTTTTCAGCGCGGACGCTTCTACCAAGCACTACTTCCGCAATCCCGACCTGTACAATCGCGACCGCGAGCTCTTCCGCAAGTACGTGCCGCTGTGCAAACGCGCCGGCGAAGCGGGCTGGCAGCCCATCACCCTCGCCCGCAGCGACAACTCCGCACTGTGGCTGGAACGTTTCGGCACCAACATCATCACGGTCTTCAATCCCGGCGAACAGCGCCAGGAAGGCCGCCTCAGCACCAGCATCAGCGCCACCAGCGCTTATGACCACGTCCACCAGCAGGAACTGCCCGTGCAGCCCGGTGACACCGGCGGCATGACCATCCGCGTCGCCCTCGCCCCCGAGGGTGTCGCCCTCATCGAACTACGCCCCTGAGCAACGCGTTGCCAGCCCATGGAGCCCCCCATGAAATCTTTTCCCGCACTTATCAACTCCTACAGCGACACCCACGTGGCCATGGGTGACGACGCCTGGCCGGCCTTCCACCAGCTTCTGGCGCGAGACAAGCCCCGCGTCATCGCCGTCTTCACCGGCAAACACTCGGCCGATGTGTCCGGCGCTTGGCAGGACTTGTGCAGCCATTGCCGCAACTCGCGCGTACAGCGTTTTTCCGCCGTCAACCCCGAGCCCGATCTGGAATGCGTCCGCCACATGCGCGTCTTTCTGCAGCAGCAGAAACCCGACTGGGTCATCGCCATCGGCGGCGGTAGCGTCATGGACGCCGCCAAGGCCGCGTACCTGTCATACCAAACCAGGCAGCCAACCCGGGTCTTCTTCGGCGCCAACCGCTTCAGCGCCAGCAACGCCCACAAACGCCTCAAGACGGTTATCTGCTTTCCCACGACCTCCGGCACAGGGTCGGAAGTCACGCCCTACGCTAATATCGTCGACACTGAAGCCGGCGTGAAAAAACTCATCTCCGACCCGGTCATCATTCCCGATTACGCCTTTTGCGTGCCGGCCTACACCAAGAGCATGCCCGAGAACGTGGTGCGCGCCACGGGCTGCGATGCCCTGGCCCATCTCTTGGAGGGCTTCCTGAATGTCGGCGCCGACAACAACGATCGCTTCGCCAACCGCCGGGCCATTGCCGGCATCAAGCTGGTCAGCGACGCCCTGCCCAAGGCCTTGCGCCGCCGTGGCGGCTTCGGCAAGATGGCAGTGGCCGCGACCCTGGGCGGCATGGTCATCCGCCACAAATCCACGGGCCTACCGCACCTGTGCAGCTTCTCTTGGTACGGCCGTATTGACCACGGCCTGGCAGCGATCATGCTGTTGCCGCATTGCTGGGAATACTATCTGGGCAACCCCGCCGTCGCCGAACGCACCATGCTCCTGCGGGACATCTTTCCCGGCGACACGCCCATGGCGGTCATCTCGTCATTCCGGGAGTTTCTCACCGCCTGCGGCGTACCCAAGGCCCTGCGGGACATCCCCGGCATCACCCCGGCTCTCCTGGATCAGACCGCCCGCAGCGCCAGCGAAAACCGTATGAAGCTCGAACTGGCACCGCGACCCGTCAGTCCCGACGACAGCTACGCCGTGCTCATGGACATCCTCACCCGAGCATACTGAAAGACACGACGCGAAAGGCGCGCGCGCATCCCACCTGCTCCATCATCACCCCGCCTGCAGGTTGGCGCGGCGCAACCAGGCGCCGCTGCGATAGCGCAAATAGAAACAACTGATGCGGCAGACCCAATCCAAAATCATGGCGATCCACACGCCGATGGCTCCCCAGCCGAGATTGTAGCCCAGCACATAGCTGAAGCCAACCCGCAGAATCAGCATCGACAGCACGGATGACAGCATGGTGTAGGTGACGTCATTCGCCGCCCGCAGCGCGTTGGGAAAAACAAACGACGCTGGCCACATGAACAGCGAAAAGATGTTGTGGATCAGCACCAGGATGAGCGCCAAACGCATGGTCTCCGGCGACAATGCGTAGAGTTTGAGCACCAGCGGCACCGCCGCCAACACCACCAGCCCCCACAGTACATGCACCACGTAGGCCATGCGCATCATCTTGCGCACATAAAAGTACAGTTGCTCGCGATTGCCATTGCCCACGCATTGACCAACAACCGTGATCATGGCCAGACAAAAACCGCCCCCCGTGATGCAGCTCATGTAACCCAAGTTACCGGCTACCGCTACCGCTGCTAGCTGCATAGTCCCAAACAGCGATATCACACTGAGCACCAATATCCGCCCGAGCTGAAAAAAGCTGTTCTCGATACCGGTGGGGATGCCGATGTAGAGGATCTTGCGGATCGTCGGCCAGTGCGGCCGAAAACCATCGCGCCAGGACAGATACAGCGTATGCCGGCGGTCGCTGAGCAAAAACAGCAACAGTAGCATCGCCACCACCCGCGACAGCGCCGTCGCCCACGCCGCACCGGCTACGCCCATCTGAAACACATAAATCAGTAGCGCATTGCCACACACATTCACCACGTTGCACAGCAGCGACCCGAACATGGATACTTTCGAATCGCCCATCACCCGGAATATCGCCGCACAGGCATTGAACAGCGCAATCGCCGGAAAAGCCAGCGCCGTAATGCGAAAATAGGTCTGGGCCGAGCTCATCACGTCGGCTTCAATGCTGCCGAAAAACAAGCGGAGGACCTGCCGGTTGAAGACCTGCGCCAACAACAGCAGCAGCAGTGACACCGCCATGGTCACCAGCAACAGCTGCTTGGTGCCCCCCTGCGCATCCCGCACCCTCTTCGCACCCAAAAACTGCGAAGCCACCACCGCGCCGCCCGTCGATAACGCCGCGAAGATATTGATGATCAGAATATTAATTAGATCAACCAGCGACACGCCCGACACCGCCGCTTCACCCAGCGACGATATCATCATGGTGTCAATCATGCCCACCATGCAGCTGAGAAACTGCTCAATGATCAGCGGTACAATCAAACGCGATAGATCGAGATTGCTGAAAATGCGTTGCGGCTCTTGCGGACTCATGCGCTGGACTTGCCTTGTCGCAAAAAGGCATGGCCGTCCTCACAGACGACCATGCCGTAAGATGGTATGATGGCTGACAGCGGCGCCAGATGACTGGCTCATGGGGACGGCAGCACAACGGTCGGCAACGCCGCACCCACTGTCAAGATCATACTGTATTGCGCCGGCCGCCGAATACACCCGCCCAAGATGCCAATTCTTCACCAGCAAGGCATTGGCATGGCTGGCCACGGCAAGCTATGGTAGGATTTCTGTTCGCCCTCTCAACGCTACCGGCCAAGCATGCCGCAAGCCGCTCGCCAAGACAATCACCATCAGCCCACCAGGAGAAAACCCACCATGCGCTACCACGCCCTGTACTACCTCGCCGCCATCAGCGCCAGCATGCTTGGTGCCCAGCCCATCCACTGTCCCGGCCAATACCGCGGCCATCTCCAGGGTATCGCCACCGACGGCCAGCACATCTATTGGAGCTTCACCGTCAATATCGTCACCACCGACCTGGCCGGAAATCTGCTTGCCAACATGCCCGTGCGCAGCCACCACGGCGATCTCTGCTACCACGACGGTAAAATCTACGTCGCCGTCAACTTCGGCCGCTTCAACACCGAGGATGGGGCCAACAGCCACGTCTACGTCTATCAGGCCGACAACCTGGCACTGCTGGCCAAGCACCCCGTCCCCGAACTCGTCCACGGCGCCGGCGGCATGGACTACCGCGATGGCCGTTTCTACGTCATTGGCGGCCTGCCCAAAGATCACCAGCAGAACTACGTCTATGAATACGACGACACCTTCACCTTCATCAAACGCCATGTGATCGAAAGCGGCCAGACCCTGATGGGCATCCAAACGGCCTGCTTCGCCCACGGTTCCTGGTGGTTCGGCTGCTACGGCAAGCCCGCACTGCTGCAATGCGATCCGGACTTCAAGCTCCTCGGCAAGCACGACTTTAACACCGCCGTCGGTCTCGCTGTCCTCTCCGATGGCAGCCTCATCGCCGGCCGTACGCCTAAACTACCCGACCCCGAGAGGGAAGGCCGCTTCCTCTACACCGGCCATGTCATCACCGCCACCCTCGACCCCGCTCAAGGCATCCGCGCCGTACCAACGCCACCCCAGAAATAATCAGACCGATCAGACCAATGCTCTTCACTTAACAAATTTCATAGTGCCTTAAGCTTCAGCAAAACAGCCTGTTATGATCGCGGCATTTATTGCCGCGAAGCGGCAGAAGCGCTGAAAGCGCGAAA
>JAQWBY010000134.1 GCA_028706165.1 Lentisphaeria bacterium
GTAATTATCGAACAGCCCCTTACGTCTTGCCAGCGACAAAATAAAGGCGGCCGGACCCAAGTTCCGGCCGTCCTGACAAACCAGTTATGGGCCCTCAGCGGAAGCGGCGGCCGCCCATGCCTGGGCCACCACCGAAGGGCGCCTGCGTTCTGACCATTTGGGCCTTGGGTTGTTCCAGGAAAAGTGCGTACCACTGCTCTCCCAGACCGGCATTGCTGAAGCGTTTGAGACGGTTGTTCGCCAAGTGGTCCCAGTTCTGCTTCAGCGTCTCATTTTCGGTCTTGGCCTTACCCTCGTCCAACACGACCACGGCCTCGTCGACGCGTCCTTCGGCCACCAGAATCCACGAGTAGAGCGCGTAGATCAGCGTCGCCTTGTCGTCTTTGAAGCGCTTAACGCCTTTCTTGAAGGCCTTGCTGACCTCGTCCATTTTGCCGCGCTTGTACCAGCGGGTCATCTGCATGGCCAGAGTCAGCGGATCGAGCACCAGCGCCTTGTCCAAAAACGGATCAGCCGCCGCGAAGTCCTTGATTTGGAAGAGCAGCTGCCCGCGCAGGGTATTGGCCTGGCGGATGGCCAGCACGTTCCATTTCTTGAGCGGGTCCACGCGGTCCAAAATCTTGATGGCCTCGCGAATGGACTCCGCCTGCTCTTTTTCCACCATGGCCTGGAGCTTCGGGCCGCCCTGCATCTTGTTCTGCAGCATGGTGACCTTGCGTTTCAGCCGGTCCTGCGTATCCATGATGCTCTTCTGCACATCATTGAAGATGGCCTCCAGCCGTTTTCGCATCAGCAAATTGACCAGTATGGCCACGCCCATGAAGCCCAGCACGCCCAGCACGCTGTTCCACACTGGATGGCCCGGCCAGGCCGCATTCAGTGAGAACCACAAAATCACCCCCGTCAAAAACGACAATACCAACGTCAACACGTTCTGTTACTCCTTGCTTGCTTGTCTGCAATGCGTTCTTACACCCGACGCCAAGACGCGCCTCAATGGCCGACCGGCGCCAATTCCAGTTCACCGCGGACGACATCGGCGTCCTTGATACGTAACGACAGCTCGTCGCCGCAGCGGTAGCGCTTGCTGCTGCGGCGATTTTCCAGCGCATAGCGCTCAGCCACGAACTGCCAGGGGCCGGCGCCCAGGCTGCGCACGGGCACAAAACCCATGAGGCCGAGCTCCGGCAGGTAGATATTCAGGCCCGCCGCCGTCACGCGACTGACCAGGCCGGTGATGGGATGCGCCGCGTTGCCCTCCCGCTGATCGAGCAGATAGCGCAGCTTCAGGCGGTCCGCCAGCGCGTAGCAGGCCTGGTCCACATTGGCTTCCAGGGCGTTGCAACGGGCGACGTAATCGGTCAGCATCGTTCCCGGCCGCGGCGATCGTCCCTGGTCCAGCGCCAGCAGCTGCTGATGCACCAGCAAGTCCGGGTAGCGCCGGATGGGGCTGGTGAAATGGCAGTACAGGTCCTTGCCCAGACCAAAATGGCCTTGGCTCTCAACGCCGTACTCCGCGCGCGGCAGTATCCGCAGCAGCGAGAAGCCCAGCATGCTCGCCGACGCCCCGGCGCCCAGCTCGCGGAGGAATTTGACCAGCCCGGGGCGTTTGCGCAGCTTCGGCGCCTTGCGGTGCAGCATCACGCCGGCCTGCGCCGCGAAGCCCTCAATAATGTCTGCCTCCGGCGCGGCGTGATTACGATAGACGCCGGGAATTTTACGTTTGAGCATCTCGTGGGCGACGCAGACATTGGCCGCCAGCATGAACTCCTCAATCATCTCGTGCGAGGGACTGCCTTCGCTCTTCTGAATGCCGACCACCCGCGGCGGTTTGCCCGCGCAGATCACCCGCATCTCCGGCACGGCCAACGGCAGGAACAGCTCTTCTTCCCGGCGTTTCTGGCGCATCTTCTCGGCACAGGCCGAGAGTTCGCGCAGGAGCTTTTCGACGCCGGGCTTCAGGCGCACGTCGTGTTTTTTGCTCTCCAGCACGCGTTCGACTTCTTCGTAGGCCAGGCGCTGGCGGACGCGGATGAGCGTGTGCGCCCGGCGGTAGGACCGCACCGCGCCGGTCGCCGTCTCGATATCGATGAACACCGAGTGCGCCAGGCGGTCTTCGTTCTCGCGCAGACTGCAGCGGTCGGTCGCCAGCGAGCTCGGTAGCATGGGCAGGGTCTTGCCCGGCAGATAGGCCGTGAAGCCGCGACTGCGCGCCGCCAAATCGAGCTTCTCATCCATGGGAATAAGACAAGCCACATCGGCGATATGGACACCGACGGTGACCACGCCGGGCTCCGCCGTGGGTGTCAGCGACAGTGCGTCGTCAAAATCCCGCGCGTCCAGGGGGTCGACGGTGACCGTCGCCAGCTTGGTGCAGTCTTCGCGCGCCACCGGCAGGGGCTCCTGCGCCAGCGCGATGCGTTCGTAGGCCGCCGTGTAGGGCTTGGCCAGGTCGTATTCGCTCATGATAGCCACGAGGTCGCCCGAGACCGTGCCGCTTTTTTGCAGACGGCGCAGCAGCTTCGCCTGGGCCTTGCTAGAGTCACTGTCGTGATGCAGCAGCTCGACCAGCACCCAGTCGCCCGGCTGCACACCACTGGCCAGTGCGGCATCGCCATCGCCGGCAATCAGCGGAATGAATGCGGGCAACTCGCGCCGGATGGGCCGCACCCCGTAGCCGTCGTCGGTCAGACCGAAGCAACCGACAATCTCCTCGTGACCGCGCTCCAAAATCTTGACCACTTCGCCAACCGGCCCGCGCGCGTCGTCGTTGGCCGTAATGCGCACCATCACGCGATCGCCGCTGAACGCACTCTGATTGCGCCCGGCGGGGATGAAGATGTCCTTGTTGTCGTCGCCGTCCTGGTTGACAAAGCCAAAGCCCTTGGTGGTCATCTGAATGACGCCCGCGACCAGCACGTCGTCTTTACTCGCCGGGACCGGTGATCCGCCACGCTTGCGCCCGCTTGGCGCCGCGCCCGGCGCCGGTGCTGACTTCCCGCCGCGTTTGGCGGCCGGACTTGCGGGTTCTTTTGGCAGGGCCAGGCGCCCACCGCGCCCGGCAATCATTGTGCCGTCAGCGAGCATGGCCTTGGCCACCTTGCGGAACTGCGTTTCGTCCATACGCCCCAGCTGTTGCCGCAGTATCGTCTTGCGCAAGCCGCCGCCGTTGTCGGCGCGCAGCAGACGAATGATTTCCTGGCGCATTTTGGCATCACTGGGCATGCTTTTGTCCTGTTGTTGTGAACGGCATCTTCCTCCGGCGAGGGACGGTAAAAACAAACTATTAGTATATGCCCGCTCGTCGCTATTGCAACGGCAAGCTGGCCACGCCAACGCAGGGTTTGCGTAATCGGTCAGCAGCCACCCCAGTGGGGAAAACACCGGGGACAATTTGCAGGAAACCCACGGCCAACCGCCGCCCAGCCGCACGCCATCATACTGTTGGCATTTGAGCGCTTTGGCGCTGAAACGCCACAGGCTCCTCGCCACCCTCAGTAGATGTGTGCGTCGATTGCCGTCGATTGCCGTCGATTGCCGTCGATTGCCGTCGATTGCCGTCGATTGCCGTCGATTGCCGTCGATTGCCGTCGATTCCCGTCGATTGCCGTCGAGTGCCGTCGATTGCCGTCGATTGCCGTCGAGTGCCGTCGATTGCTGTCGATTGCCGTCGATTGCCGTCGATTGCCGTCGATTGCTGTCGATTGCCGTCGAGTGCTGTCGATTGCAAAGAGCTCGACCTACGATGGTACTCCCAGGACCCGCGCGCCAAAACGAACCGCCGGTACCGCGCAGCCCCCCGGACTACCAAGCCGCCCACCCTCAAAAATAATCTGCGTTAATCTGCGGAATCTGTGGATGCATTCATTCCCCCCCGTGCATCGCGCCGGTGCGGTCGTGCGCCATTGTAAAACGCCCCCCGGGGATTATACTGAAAAGTTGCCTTTTCCACCCTATTGCCAGAACACGCCATGCCTAGCGACGAATTGCAAAAACACATTGCCGCCCAGACGACGCCAGCCATCTGGGAGTCCGGCCGGGCGCTCTTCCTGCAGGGCGGCATCCTTGACGCCCATTTTGCGCCACGCAACATCGACGTCCGCCTGGCGAACGACCGCGGCACCTTCGAACGCGTATCGCTAGCCCTGCGCAACCGCCAGTTGAGCTGCCGTTGCACCTGCTCCGCCCAACGGCACTACTGCCCGCACATCATCGCCGCGCTGCTCCACGTCGCCCAGGAAAATCCCGAAATACTCGCAGCCCTGCCAGCGCCGGGAAGCGCCGCCACTGCCGACACAACGCCGGGCGCCGCGCCTTCGCCCGCACCGGTGGCACTGCAATATGGCGATGTCGCGGCCTTGCGTGGCGCCGTCAATTCGCTGACCATGGACGCCCTGCGCGGCTATCTGCGCAGCACGACGCCAGCCGCGAGGCTCGTCTTGAGTTGCCCGGACGAATTGCCGAATTTGGAGATCCCCAGCCAGCGCGTGGTCATCCGCGGCGAGATTCAGTTCAACGGCAAGACCTACGCGCAGGGCAACATCAAACGGCTGATCGAAAGCGGCCAAGCATCGGCAGGCATGACCCTGGCGGATTTTGATCCACAGATGCAGCACGTCATGCAGTTCTTGCTGCAGTACGCGGAGTTTTCGCTGCGCGATCTCAGCCTTGACTGCTACGCCCTGGCGGACCTCTTTCACTGTCTGCGGGGATCGAACATCCTGAGCACGCCGGCGGGCATCGTCCAGGTGCACCTGGCGCCGCTGCAGATCCATTTCAATGTCACGCCCGAGGGCGAAAACGCGACCGTGGTGCCGCGGATCATCGTGCCCGAGCGCGGCGCCGTGCCGCCCGACCGCCTGTCCTTCATCACGGGCCGGGCGGGCTTCTGGGTCGGCCGCGACTCCGAGTACTGGTGGTTCCCGGGCATCCTCCCCTACAACTGGCTGCGGCTCTTCCTGGAAGGCCAGCCGCTGCTACTCAACGCCGCCGAGCTGTCCTGCCTCACCCAGCTCTGCGAACAACGGCAGTTTCCGGGCAAAATCACCCTGTCGCGCATATCGACCCAGCTCGGCGTCGATATCGGCCGCGTCCGCCCCGTCCTCACCCTCGACTGGGAAAGCGACGGCCTCGTCGGCGATCTCCAATTCGACTACGGCGGCAAGCGCGTTGAAGTCGGCGGCGAGCCCGTCATCAGCGTCGGCGGCAATCGCTTCGTCCGCCGCGACAGCGAGCGGGAGGACGAGGCCCAGGCGTTCATCCTCGCGGCCGGCTTCGTCCACAGCGACAGCAGCTGGCATCGCCTCCGCTTGATGGACAGCCACGCCATCTGGACCTTCATGCAGGAAACCACCAAGAAACTGCCGCCGCACTGGCTCATCTTCTGGACGCCGCAAGTGCGCACCAACCTGGCCGCCTGCTCGGAAGCGCGCATGGACATCCAGGCGGTGGACGAGGGCGATTCGTGGTTCTCCACCACCTGCAACCTCAAGGCCGCCGACGGGACGGCCATTCCCTTCCAGCTCGCGCTGGAGGCCATTCACCGCGACGAGGATTTCATCCGCCTGCCCAACGGCGCCATCGTCAAGCTGTCCTTGGAGCTCTTCCAGGTTCTACGGGCCATGAGCCAGCGCGCCAGTTCGCGGGACGACAACGCCTTCCGCTTCGCCCGCTGCCACGCGCTGGCCTTGGCCGACGAGGTCGCGCCCTTCTGGGCCGGCCCCCGCCCCAACTGGCATTCCCTGCGGGACAAGCTGCTGCACCCGGAAACCGAGCCCGAACGCCCCCTGCCCGCCGCGCTGCGGGTGCGCCTGCGCGACTATCAGCGCGAGGGCATCCGCTGGCTATCCGTACTCGAATCCTGCGGTTTTCACGGCATCTTGGCTGACGAAATGGGCCTGGGCAAGACCATCCAGGCGCTAGCCGCCATCATGTCGCGCAAGGTCATGGAGCTGAGCAACAAGCCGTCGCTGGTCATCTGTCCCACCAGCCTGCTGGACAACTGGCTCGCCGAGGCGCAACGCTTCACGCCAGAACTGCGCAGCGTCATCATCCGCGGCACCGAGCGCGCAAAAGTCTTCCTGGACCTCGACCAGTACGACCTCATCATCACCTCCTACGCGCTCCTCCGCCGCGATTCCTTCGAATACGAAAGCATGGAATTCGACTACGTCGTCCTCGACGAAGCACAGCACATCAAGAACCCACGCACCGCCAACGCCCACGCCTGCAAGGAACTCAAGGCCGACCACCGACTCGTGCTCACCGGCACGCCCGTCGAAAATTCGCCATCGGACCTCTGGTCGCTCTTTGACTTTCTGCTGCCGGGCTACTTGGGAACCCACCGTGATTTCCGGCAGCTCTACGAGAAGAAGCAGGGTGGCGACCAGCGCGGTGAATTGGCCGATCAACTCGCCAGTCAAATTCGGCCCTTCATCCTCCGGCGCACCAAGCACGAGGTCTGCGCCGAACTGCCCGCCAAGCTGGAGCAGATTCTCTACTGCGAGCTGGGCAACGACCAACGCCAGCTCTATGACAATCTGCTGCTCGCCGGCCGCAAGCTCCTCGAACTGGCCAAGCGCGAGGGCTGGCAGGAACACCGCTTCGACGTGCTGGCGACCCTCCTGCGCCTACGCCAGGCATGCTGCCACCCGGCGCTGCTCCCGCAGGAATACCTGTCGGGCAGTCCCGACGACATGCCGTCGGTGAAATTTGAGCTGGCCAAGGAAGTGATTCTGGAAGCCATTGACAGTGGCCACCGCATCCTTTTGTTCAGCCAGTTCACCAGCGTCCTCGGGCTCTTTCCCGACTGGCTCAAGAAGGCCCACATTCCCTACGAGTACATGGATGGCACCACCAAGGACCGCCAGCAGCGCGTGGATCATTTCAACCAAAACAGCGACATCCCGGTGTTCCTGCTGAGCCTAAAAGCCGGCGGCGTCGGCCTCAATCTCACCGGTGCCGACACGGTCATTCACTACGATCTGTGGTGGAACCCGATGGTGGAAGATCAGGCCACCGACCGTACTCACCGCATCGGCCAGAACCGCACCGTCACCGCCATCAAACTGGTCACCAGGCATACCATCGAAGAAAAAATCCTCAGCCTGCAGGACAGCAAGCGCGAGACCTTCCACCGCCTCCTCGGCGGCGCACCGACCGCCATCCACGATCTCAGCCCCGAAGACGTCGAATTCCTCCTCGAACAATTCTGATCCGCCACACGGCCAGCTCGCCAGGGAGGCACACCATGCGCAGAAACATCGCCATCATCGCCGTCATCGCCGCCCTCTTAACCGCCATCGCGGCGCCCGCCCAGCAGAAACGCGGTAACAAGGCGCCGCGCCGCGGCGAGCAGCAGAAACAACAGCAAAAGGCGAAGACTCCGAAAAATCTCATTGTCAACGGCGACCTCGAAGACGGCAGCGGTAAATCCCCCAAGGGCTGGAGCGCTGTCGACGGCATGATGAGCAGCTGGGGCAATGACGGCAATCCCGGGCGCTGCCTGGTCTTCGATACCAGCGTCCTCCAGGTGGACAAGAAGAAGTACCTCACCGCCGAAGAGGAATTCAAGGGCCGCGGCAACACCAGCAAGAAGAACCAGTACGAGACTGTCGGCGCCCACGAGGGCGTCTGGGCCTTCTCGGCGCCCATCGACCTCAAGCCCAACGACCAGTATTTCGTCCTCAGCGCCGATGTCTGGGCGCCGGCGAAATCCACCGAGCTCTTCGCGCCAATGATCTTCATCCGCGGCTTCACGCGGGTGAAGGCCGACGAGGTCGGCCAGGCGTCGTCGTACTTCCATGTCCCTCACGAAGGCGGACCCGCCTATGGCGAAATGTTCGGGCCCGACAAAAACCACCGGCCGTCCCGCGAGGGCGACTACCTCATGGTCTATCGCCACACACTGACCTGCCGCTCGGTCAAGCCCAACAGCTGGCGACACTACGAACTGGGCTTCAAGCTGCCCAGCATGGCCCGTTTCCGCCCCGAACGCATCTGGATCAAGCCCTACGCGTTCTGGCCCCTCGGCGTCTATAAATTCGACAACCTCACGCTCCGCCGCTCAACCAAGGCCGAGGTCGATGAAGTCAACCGCCGCCGCCCCTCCATCAAAGAACTCGACGAATAAGCGCTGCGAGAAGCACCGACGCCCAAAGTTGCAGCGGCTGCTTAGCGATGTTACGCGAGAAACGGCTGGATGCCACTTATTCTAGCCACCCACATCAATGAGGCCACCGGCCACATCCGTCCCCTGCACATACGTCCCCTACGTCCCCTACGTCCCATCCGTCCCCTGCCCATACGTCCCCTACGTCCCATCCGTCCCCTGCGTCCCATACCACTCAGATCTCAGAACGGCGGTAGTACCTCATCGGTCGTCTTAAAGTGCATTTTGGCAACTTTGGCCAGAGCGTCCCGCCCGCCCTTGGCAGCGATGGCCTTGGCGCACGCCAGAACGGCCGCGCTGGCGCCCTTGGGCAATTCCATGCCGACGCCGTCACCCAACTGGGTCAGCCGGCGCACAAATTCTGCGCGAGCGAGGATTGACGCTGCCGCGACCGCCACGTCCGCTTCTGCGCGCGGTCGCTGTTCCAGTCGCAGGCGCTTGCCGCGTTCGCCCAGCGCGCGCAGCACCGTGTTTTCGTTGGCGGCGAATTGGTCCGCGAGTGCGCGCGGGCAGTCCGGCACCTTCTCGAGCAAATTCTCCAAAGCGCGCGCATGGCCCCAGGCCAGGAGGCGATTGAGGTTGCCGAAAGACGCGTACAGGCGGTTGTAAGTCTCCGGGCCAATGGCCACCACGCTGAAGCGGTCGGCGCATTCACGGCGAATGAGGTCGGCCAGCACTGCGATCTTCTTGTCGCTCTTGATGGTTTTTGAGTCGGCAACGCCGGCCTGCAGCAGCGTTTTGGCACTGCCCTCGTCGGTATAGGCGCAAGCGACCACCAGCGGTCCGAAGTAATCGCCCTTGCCGCTTTCGTCAATGCCGGCGTGCGGCGCGAACTGCTCGGGGCTTTCCAACTCGGCAAGCACCGTTTCGTAGCCGAAGCGGGCTTCATGCAGAATCTCGGGTTCAAGAAGAAACTGGACGAACGCGGCCGTTTCGCGCCCTTGCACCGTCAGCTTGCCGGACTCATAAGCGACCACCGTCGTCTTGTCCAGTCGCCCGCGCCAGCGCGCATAGGGCATGTCGTCAAACACCCACCCACGAGCAGCCATCAGTCCTTTCAAAGCCACCGCCTGCGCGGCATCAATCGTACACACATAACTCGTCGCCGCCGGCGGCATAACGCACTCCTTTATCTCGTAAGGCAAAAAAATCAGACCGATCAGACCGATCAGACCGATCAAGTCGCCGGATCCGTCCGATCCAACCAATCAGACCGATCAAGTCGCCGGATCCGTCCGATCCGTCCGATCCGTCCGCGACAAAAGACAGCCGATCCGTCCGATCCGTCCGATCCGCCAAGTTCGGCCCAGAGGGCCGCACCATGCATAACCCTGGGTGAGGCGCCCGGAGGGCGCCGCAACCCAGGGTCAGAAAGAACAAAAAGACCAGCGCCCGGAGGGCGCCACACTACAAAACGTCCGTGCATCCAAAAACGGCTCAGCAATCCGCATCGCCGACTTCGTCCGCGGAAAAAACAATATACCGCCGGGAATTGCAGGAGCGTCTTCAGAAACTATATTTTACGCTTAATTTTACCGTCGTTGCTGCCGACATCCCCATTTTCTTTATCATCATGCGCTGCGACGGTTCATGACTGCAAAGGACTCCTGCATGCGCATACTTTTCGTGGGCGACATTGTTGGCAAAGGCGGGCGGAACACCGTCAACCTCGTCGTCCCCAAGCTCCTCCGTGAGTACAGCTGCCAATTCTGCGTCGCCAATGGCGAGAACATGGCCGGCGGCGGCGGCTTCACCCGCCAGTGCCTCCTCGAATTGAGCAACAGCGGCGTGGA
>JAQWBY010000135.1 GCA_028706165.1 Lentisphaeria bacterium
TGTTTGACACATATCTGTTACTCGCAACTAGTTTGGGAGGAATCTCGACATGGGCATTGGCACATTATTCAGCAAGGGCAAGCCTAAGCAAAGCGGCATGCCGTCGGCCAAATTTCTCAGCCGCTGCTGGGACAAGGGGCAGCTGCCCTGTGCATCTTGCAAGAAGTCACTTGCCATCAGCGAGATGCGTCCATTGCAGCTCCAGAACTGCCCGCATTGCAATACGCCTTTTTTTGCCCCGAAGAAGATAGCCGACTATTTCCTGTACGAACCCGCCGGCGGTGGCGGCATGGGCAGCGTGTATAAGGCCGTGTCGTTGAACTTCCCGGAGCACCTGCTGGCGGTGAAAGTGCTGTCGCGCCAGGAACGCAGCAACCCGCCGAACATCCACGCACTGCTGAACGAGGCGGCGGTAAGCGCCAATTTCCGGGAAAACGAGTTCATTGCCAGCTGCTTGGACAGCGGCTTTGCAGACGACGATTACTTCACCGTGATGGACTACATCAGCGGCGAGCGTCTTGACAAGCGGATTGAGCGACTGAACCAGCTGCCGGTACAGGAGGTCGTGCCCATGGCGCTGCACATCCTGGCGGCGGAACAACACATCTACGCGCGCGGCTTTCTCTTCCGTGACCTCAAGCCAGAGAATATCATCGTCAATCCCAACGGCTACGCCGTACTGTTGGACTTCGGCCTGTGCATCTCCCGGGAGCAAGCCCTTAGCCCGACCGACGAGTTCATCTCGGGGTCGCCCTACTACCTGCCGCCGGAACGCCTGCTGGGCAATAGTGAGGACGCTTACAGCGAACTCTACAGCCTGGGCATGGTGATGTTCCACGCCCTCACCGGCCGGACCTATTACGACGCCGACGAGCTGCAGGCCCTCGCCAAACGCCACGTCTCCAAACTCCGCGTAAGCAGCGCCGCCAAACTGGAGGGGATTTTCCCAGACCTGGCCGTCCTCATGGAAAAGATGATCCGCCAGAATCCCGAGGAACGCCCACAGACCTTTGCGGAGGTCTTCGAGGCCTTGAAGCAGATACACGCCGCGCTGCCCCCAATGCCGGACAAGAACGCCAAAACGGAAACGGCATCGAAGATACCGAGCTTGGCCGGCCCGCGCTGAACAGGGCGAAGGCGGAATAGTAAGGAATAGGCGGGGCGGGCATTGCTCCCATTTTGTGGGGGCAAAATGGTGGGCGATGAGGGACTCGAACCCCCGACATTCACGGTGTAAACGTGACGCTCTAACCAACTGAGCTAATCGCCCGCGACACAGGAAAATCGCAGAGCGCGTAATGTAATCCCTCGGCTGCAGCGCCGCAACTGCCGCCCGGCGATTTGGTCATTATCCCCCAACGTAGTCACACCGGCCGTTTGCGATGTCTGGACCCGGCATTATCTTACTCTGTTGTCTTGACTGGCGGAAATGTGGACCAACCACAAGGGAAAGACGACCTGAGCAATGCCGACCGCCTGGGCTGAAAGTTAAATTTCGCCCAGGCGTTTTTTTATGCCGGGGCGGCAAGGCAAAGCCGGTGGCGCAAGCCAGCGGCGACAGCGAAGGAGGCCCTGATCATGAGCAAGGCAGAGTTCATTCCCGGCAACTGGCAGCAGAGCATCGACGTCCGCGATTTCATCCAGCACAACGTCCGTCCCTATGAGGGCGACGACGCCTTTTTGGCCGGGCCGACGGCGCGCACGACCGCGCTGAACGCCAAGTACGAGCGGCTCAAGCGGCTGGAGCAGGAGCTCGGCGGCGTGATTGACATCGACACCACGACGGTGTCATCGCTGCTCAATTATTCGCCGGGCTACCTAGACAAGAACCAAGAGCTGATTGTCGGGCTGCAGACCAACCGGCCCCTGAAGCGAGGCGTCAACCCCTTCGGCGGCATCCGCATGGCTGAACAGGCCTGCGAGGGCTATGGCTTCGAGCTGTCACCGAAGGTCCTGGAGCATTTCCAGTATCGCACGACCCACAACGACGGGGTCTTCCGCGTCTACACGCCCGAAATGCGCGCGGTGCGCCGCAGCGGCGTCATCACCGGTCTGCCCGACGCCTATGGCCGCGGCCGCATCATCGGCGATTACCGCCGCGTCCCCCTCTACGGCGTCAATGCGCTTATCAAACAAAAAGAGGCGGACAAACTCGCCCTCGGCCAGGGCAATATGGACGAAGAGACCATCCGCCTCAGCGAAGAAGTGTACCGGCACATCGACTTTTTGGGCAAGCTCAAGGAGATGGCCGCCACCTACGGCTACGACATCGCCGACCCCGCCCGCACTGCCCGCGAAGCCACGCAGTGGCTGTACTTCGCCTACCTGGCGGCGATCAAAGAACAGAACGGCGCCGCGATGTCGCTAGGACGCGTCAGCAGCTTCCTCGACATCTATTTTGAGCGCGATATCGCCGCTGGCGAGCTGGACGAAAGCGGCGCCCAGGAAATCATCGACGACTTTGTGCTCAAGCTACGCATGGCGCGGCAGCTGCGTACGCCGGACTACAACGAGCTGTTTGCCGGCGACCCGATGTGGATCACCGAAGCCATCGGCGGCATGGGCCTTGACGGCCGCACGCTGGTCACCAAAAGCTCCTACCGTTTTCTCAACACCCTGCGCAATCTCGGCGCCGCACCGGAGCCGAATCTGACCGTGCTGTGGGCCGAAAAGCTCCCGGCGCCCTTCAAGGACTTCTGCGCCAAACTGTCCATTGAGACCGACTCGCTGCAGTACGAAAATGACGATCTCATGCGCGAGCGTTTTGGCGACGACTACGCCATCGCCTGCTGCGTCTCTGCGGCCAAGGTCGGCAAGCAGATGCAGTTCTTCGGCGCGCGCTGCAATCTGGCGAAGATTCTGTTGATGGCCCTGAATGGCGGTCGCGACGAAGTCAGCGGCGAGCAAGTCGGCCCAGTCGGCGACGTCATCGGTGATGGCGTGCTGGATTTCGACGATGTCCGCCAGCGCTACCGGCGCTACCTCGAATGGCTGTCGCATCTCTACGTCAATACCATGAATGTCATCCACTACATGCATGACAAATACGCCTACGAAAAAATCCAGATGGCATTGCACGACACACAGGTCGAGCGCTTTATGTCCTTTGGCGCCGCGGGCTTGTCAGTCACCACGGATTCCTTCAGCGCCATCAAGTACGCGCGAGTGACGCCCGTCAAGGACGCGCGCGGGCTAGTCACGGACTTCAAGACCGAGGGCGATTTCCCCGCCTACGGCAATGACGACGACCGCGCCGACAGCATTGCCCGCGAGCTTTGCGACGAGCTGATCGGCGAGTTACGCAAGACGCCGACCTACCGCGACGCCATCCACACGCTGTCCATCCTCACCATTACCTCCAATGTGGTGTACGGCAAGAAGACCGGCAGCACTCCCGATGGCCGCAAGAAAGGCGAGCCCTTCGCTCCCGGCGCCAATCCCATGCACCGGCGAGACAAATGCGGTGCGCTAGCCTCGCTGAACTCCATCGCGAAACTGTGCTACGACTCCTGCCGGGACGGCATCTCCAATACGTTCAGCATCGTGCCGGAAACCCTCGGACGCGACCTCAAAGACCAGCAGGACAACCTGGTCGCCCTCCTCAATGGCTATTTCTCGCAAAAAGCTCACCACCTCAATGTCAATGTGCTCAACCGCGAGAAGCTCATCGACGCGATGGATCACCCGGAGAAGTACCCCAACCTGACCATCCGCGTCTCCGGCTACGCCGTCAATTTCTCCGCGCTGAGCCGCAAGCAGCAGGAAGAAGTCATCAGCCGCACCTACCACAAACAGCTGTAAAGTAAGCCACAGCACACGGAGCGCAGCGTATGGCAAGCATCAAACAGCAGATGACGGAAATTGGCCGCAACGCGCGTGAGGCATCGCGCGTGCTTGGAGCCGCGCCGGCAACCGTTCGCCAGGCAGCGATCGAAGGCATGGCGGCGAATCTGACGGCGGCACATGACGCGGTCATGGCGGCAAATCAGGACGACCTCCGCGCGGCCGCCGCACACGCCGACCAAGCCTTTCTCAAGCGCTTGCAGATTACGGAGAAGATCTTCGCCTATATGGTCGATCGCCTGCGTGAGGCAGCGCGCTTGCCCGACCCGCTGGGCATTGTCCTGGAAGGACACACCGAGCCATCGGGCCTGGAAGTCAGTCGGGTATCCGTGCCCCTGGGCGTCATCGGCATCATCTACGAAGCTCGGCCAAATGTGACCACAGACGCGGCAGCGGTGGCCTTGAAAAGCGGCAACGCGGTCATCCTCCGTGGCGGGTCCGAAGCGTGGCGCAGCAACACGCTGCTGGTGTCGCTCATGCAGGACGCGATCGCCAAGCAGGGTCTGCCAGCCAATGTTGTGCAGATGCCGTCCTGTCCCGACCGACAGGCCGTGCGCGAGCTCCTGCGCCTGGATCGTTACGTCGACGTCATCATCCCGCGCGGTGGCAAGGAGCTCATCCGGGCGGTTAGCAGCCAAAGCCGCATACCAGTCATCAAGCATTACGACGGCATCTGCCATCTCTATATCGCCGCCGACGCCGATCCAGCCATGGCTGTGGCGCTGACCGTCAACTCGAAATGCCAGCGCGTTGAAGTCTGCAACGCCCTCGAAACGCTGCTGATCGATCGCGACGGCGCCAAAACCCTGCTGCCCGCAATCTCTCGGGCCCTCCGGGACAAAGGCGTCGAGCTGCGCGGCTGCGCGCGTTGCCGGCGCCTACTCCCCGACCTCAAGCCGGCAGCGCCCGCCGATTGGGACACAGAGTACCTCGATGCCATTCTCGCCATCCGAATTGTCGACGGCCTGGACGCCGCCATCGCCCACATCAACCGCCACGGATCGGGCCATACGGACGGCATCGTCACCATGGACCTGCAGGCAGCCAAGCTCTTCCTGGCGCGGGTAGATTCAGCATCGGTGCTGGTCAACGCCTCCACGCGGCTCTCCGGCGGTGGCGACTACGGCATGGGCGCCGTCGTCGGCATCAGCACCGGCCGCCTACACGCGCGAGGACCGGTCGGCCCCCGCGAACTCACAACCTACAAATGGCAGGTCCGCGGCAACGGCCAACTGCGAAATTGAAGTGAAAAACGGATCAGACCGATCAGACCGATCAGCAGCCGGATCCGTCCGATCCGTCGGATCCGTCCGATCCGTCCGCGACAACAAAAAAAGAAGATCAGACCGATCAGACCGATCGTCCCATACGTCCCCTCCCCCCGCACAAAGGCACTGTTGATGACCACTGGCCGCGTCCATTCCTACGAGACCCTCGGCGCCCTGGACGGCCCCGGCTTGCGCTTGGTCATCTTCCTGCAGGGCTGCCCGCTGCGCTGCTGTTACTGCCATAACCCCGACACCTGGGACGTTGCCGCCGGCCAGCCGACCAGCGTCGCGGACATCAGCCAGCGCATAACGCGCTTCATGCCCTACTTCGGCCACCGTGGCGGCGTTACCCTCTCCGGCGGCGAACCGTTGCTCCAGGCGGCGTTCTGCGTGGAAATCCTGCGCGAATGCCGGCGTCTCGGCGTGCACAGCGCCATCGACACCGGTGGCGGCGTCTGGAACGACGTCTGCCGGCAGGCCGCCGACCTGGCCGACATCGTCATCCTCGACATCAAGGCCGCCAACGCCGAATTATGGCAAGCCGTCACTGGCCGCGACGGCTTTTCGACGCTGCTGCAACTCATAGCGGATTTCCGCGCCAGTCAGCGCCCCGTGTGGATCCGCCAGGTGGTCGCCAAAGGCCTCAATGACCGCCCGAAGGCCATGCGCGAACTGGCCGCGCTCGTCGCCGGCCTCAACTGCGAACGCGTTGAGCTGCTGCCCTACCACGAGATGGGGCGCAGCAAGTGGGAAAAACTCGGTCTGGACTACGCCGCCAAGCAGCTCCAGCCACCCATGCCCGCTCTGCTCGCCGACCTGGAGAAAGTGCTCGCGGCGCTGCGTGGCGGCTGAAGCAGACGCAGCCTCACCGGGCATTCCCGGCATTGAGCCCCCAGTACGCCGCTGGACGTCCCCGTTTTGCGGCGCCCTTGCGCTTTGTGCTGACATGGCTACAGTACCGGCGCAGCTCGCCACGCATGGCGACGCTAAGCCATCAGCAAGGGAGATGAAAGGAAGACTATGGGAACCTTCGCAATTAATCAGTACTACAATTTTGACTCTGCTGGCCTGGAAGAAGAAGACAATGGCAATGTCTTCATCTACCTGAAATACAACGGCGAGAGCACCCTGCCCGGCTTCCCCCACTTCTCGTTCCGCGTCAAAGCCTATCCCTGCCAAATCGCCATGCCGCCAGAACGATTTCCCCAAAAAATCCGTTGTCTGGTCAAAGACCTCATCCCCAACCGCTTAGACCCAGACCAGGACGAGCAATTCCCGACGCTAGTCCAGGACCGCGCCTGGTTGTTATCCCTCATCTATGTGCCGGGCTTCACCTACGAATTCGCGGTCATCGGCCAAGGCGCTGGCGGCAAATACACCCTGAAGGACATCGCCAACGGCATCGAACACTACAATTACGAATCAGCCACCGAACTCCGGCTCGGTGACAAATTGTCCCTCGTCGTCCAAGATATCAAACAACATTATCTCATCCTCGCGCAGAACCGCTACGACGCCGTCGTCGGGGCCAAGTTCAAAGTCGGGCAGAATCTTGACTTTACCATCCGCAAGGTGAAGCCCGATGAAAACAATCGCCAGTTCCTGCAGTTAGTTGACAAAACTCGCGGCTTCTGGCACCGCTTCTACCTGGAAAATGAAGAAGTGCCGCCCAATACGGACAGCATCCGCCTGGAAATCGGCGAGATCACCCCGGAAGGCTGGCTCTGCCTGCAGCACCCCGGCACGCGCCTGTCCGACATCCAAAAGATCCGCCAGGCTGATAGTACCGATTTCGGCCGCGAAGACGAACAGCGCGAATTCAAAAGCACCATTGTGTTCCCGCCCCGCGACAAGAATGCCCCCGCCGCCAGCAAACGCCAACCCGATTTTAGCACCCAGCTTCGCTTGAACATCATGAAGGTCATCGCAAGTTTCATGAACACCCAGGGCGGCTCACTCTTCATCGGTGTCACTGACGATGGCAACGTCTGCGGCATAGAAGGCGACCTGCCGAAACTGAATGAAGACTGGAACGACCAGTATAATGGCCAATACAAGACCAGCACCGATGGCTATGAGCTCAAGCTCCGCAACGCCATCAGCGCTGTTCTTGGTGACTTCGCCAATTCCTTGGTCACCATCCGTTTTTACAAAGTCGATGATCAGGCTGACTCCTCCAACCAGCGGGTCTTCTGCGAAGTCGTCGTCAAAGCCGCCAGCACGCCAATCTTTCACTGCGGCACCCGTCTCTTCATCCGCGCCGGCAACAGCACCCGACTGCTGTTATACGGCGACATCACGTCTTTCATCCTGGAAAAGATGCGCAACCAACAGCAGCTACAGCCCCAGCCCCAGCCCGCCAAAGCGGCACCGCCAGCCACCGCGACGTTGCCTGATGCCCCCCGCCTCATCGAACTCACCGGCAGTGTCCCCCTCGTTCCAGCGCCAAAGAGCGATACCAGAAACTGGGGCACCCTAAGCTTCCTCCCCGATGGCTGCCGCCAGTTCGGCAAAGCCGTCAGCAATCCCGCGCCCGTCGCCGCCCTGCGGCTCACTCAAGAACACCGCAAGAGCAAGTATCTGCTGTTGCAGTGTTACGCCTGCGGCAATGTCAACGCCGTCAGCAGCATCGGCAAAAAGCTCCCCAGCAAAAAGAACCTGCCTTACAAAGGCGGCTGGAACAGCGACGACGCACTCCGGCAAGTCTTTGTCTGCTGCCCCGAGGACTACCTCGTCATTCGCAGCCAAGGGACAGACGGCATCTTCTACGCCAAGGCCATCCAGGTCAAGGATATCAGCGCCCACGACAGCCTCACCGCCCAAGGCAATAACGTCCTTGATCCGAGCCAGGCAACGGTCACCAGCTACCAAGTCGTCTCCGAGCGCCTCAGCTCATTCATCTACGACATCATCAGCAAAAAACGCAACGGCGACCCCGGCCAAAATACCGCCCTCATCCGCATTCAGGACTGCATCGCTTTCCTTGACAAACAGCAGGAAACAGCCACCGTCGCATAGGAGAAATAGCATGAGAGGGCTGGCGTCATGAAAAAACCAATGGACAGGCAACTTGAAAAACGCCTGTCCGATCGGGCCGTCGCAATCGGCCGCGATGGCGATATGGCCGGGCGGCGGTTGGCCGTGGGTTTCCTGCAACTTGTCCCCGGTGTTTTCCCCACTGGGGCGGTTACTCCTATGAAACCCGCTGCCGCAAAGGGATGCGTGCTATCGATTGCTGTCGATTGCTATCGATTGCTGTCGATTGCTATCGATTACTCCTATGAAACCCGTTGCCGCAAAGGGCGGCGGCAATTAAGGTCGAATGGCTGGACGGCGACTGGCCATGGGTTTTCGGCAAATTGTCCCCGGTGTTTTCACCACCGGGGTGCTTACTGACCGATTACCGATTCCTCGCCGAAGGGCGTTTTTCTGCTTGCAATAGGTGGAAATGTTCCTATCTTGCTTAATTGTCCACTCGCTTGAGCGTCTTTTCATTGTGCCAATTCCGCACGTCGCCGAAGGCGAACAACCGCACACCTAGTGTCAAGGAAACCACAGTTCCCCTGCTTGCATAGGGACACTCGCCATGACTCATTTTTACCCTGCCCTGCCCCTGCGTGTAGTCTTAGCCAGCGCCGGCCTGATCTGCGGCCTTGCCGTCAGCCGCGCCAACGAGCTGGAAGCCACCGCGTGCTACCAGCTGCGGGATAGCTGGCCGGAGACGATGATCGCGACTCGCCAGCGCCTGCACGAAATGGCCGCGCCCACGACGGCGACGTCCTTCACCAGCCCGGTCGTCTTGGGCAAAGACCCGGCCCTGGCGATTGACGTCGATATCAGCGACTACAGGCAGTTCTGGCTGATCGCCGACGACGGCGGTGACAACATCAACTGCGACCACGCCGCATGGTGCGACCCCGTGCTCATTGACAGTGCCGGCAGCGCCCTGCCCCTCACCCAATGCACGCCCGTGCAGGCCAAGGTCGGCTGGCAACGGGTACGCATCAATGAAGACGGCGATGGCAAGCCCCTGCAGATCGGCGACAAGACCTTCAAGACCGGCTTTTTCGCCCACGCCGAAAGCCGCATTTTCTTTGATCTCCAGGCACTTGAGAAGGAACACGGTCGTGACTTCGTCAAACTCCAGGCGTGGGTGGGTATCGCACTCTCCGGCCGCCGCATGGGCAGCTGCCGTTTCCGGGTGTTGCCAGGACTTGACCGCGCCAGCCTCACCAGCTCATTGTGGGCACTCATCGAACAGGATTTCGCCGACGAATGCAAGGCCTTCAGGAAGGCCAGCGGCAAACCCACGCACGAATGGCTGCTCGCAGAGGACAATCCTGCCTTCGAAGAACATGCAATCAACTCGCTGCTGGACGGCCTCAAGCCCCACGACCAGTCCTTGCGCGCGACCTTCACCAAACTCAAAAATTCCGGCGCCGACAACAGCCCCGCCGCCCGCCTCGACCTCTTCCAACGCTGCCTGAAGACGAGTAAGACCGTCGCTGAGGGCGACGAGGTCTTCGCTCTCGCCGAACGAAGCGTCGCCATGCTCGAAAAACTCCGCGACGTCACCACGCAGCGCGAGGCCATCGCAGCGCTGCAGCAACGCTACACCGCAATGCGCGCACAAGCCGATAGCGACGCGCTGGCCATCGCCGAGCTCGTCGACCGCTGCCGCGCTCTGCGCCGAGAGCTGATCATGATGCACCCCGCTCTGGATTTTGCCGACATCCTCATCACCCAGAGCCCCCCGCCTGGCTACAGCCACATGTGCGATCAGTACCTCGGCCGCCATCGTCGGCCGGGGCCTGGGCTGGTGCTGCTGCGCAACTGGAAGACCA